>JAKLLM010000197.1 GCA_023150125.1 Zoogloea sp. | reverse complement strand
GTTGTGCTCGAGGATCGCCGCGATCCAGCGGGCGGCGTCGGCATCCACCGGGTCGGGGGCGGTTTCGGGCACGCCGGCGGGCAGGGTGAGGGCCGGGTAGAGGCGGCGCAGGCTTTCGGCGGCCACCTGGCTGCGGCCGAGGGCCTGGGCCAGCTGGGCTTCGGCCTGGGCGAGGGCGGCGTCGGCCTGCAGGGCTTCGAGGCGGGGCGCGTCGCCCAGCTCGACCCGCCGCTTCACCACGCTGGCCTGGCGGGCCAGGATGTCACGCTGGCGGCGCCACTGGTCGGCGGCGGCCTCTTCGCGCAGCCAGTCGAACCAGCCGGCGAGCAAGGCCCGGCTGGCCTCGTGGAGGGCGTCGCCGCGGCTGATCCTGGCGCTGGCGATGCCGGCGGCGCCGAGCTGGCGGTCGAGCTCGGCCTTGCCCGGCAGGCGCAGGGCACGTTCGACGCCCACGTCCCATTCGTTGTAGCGGGCCCGCGGGGCCGGGCGCACGCTGCGCTGCTGGTCCGAGAAGCGCAGCATCCACTCGTGGGGCCCGGCGTCGAGGCGCCGGCTGCGGGCCTCCTCGACCTCGATCTGGGCGCCCGCGGCGCGCACCATCGGGCTGCCCGTGAGGGCTTCGATGACCTGGGCGCGGAGCGGCAGGTCCGGCGCGTCGGCCGGGCCGGCGCGGCCGGAGAGGGGCAGCGCGGCGAGCAGCAGGGTGGCCAGCAGGGTAGCCGGGCGGGGGCGGTTCTTCAGGCGCGCCATGCTCATGCGAGCCTCCCGCTGGCGACGGCCGCCACCATCCAGAAGAACACCCGGCTGGTGGCGAAGCGCTCGCGCAGGAGGGCGAGCAGGGCCTCGGCGTCGGCGCGGGGGACGACCATCTGCACCCGCGAGTAGGCCGCCCGGCCGCGCACGTGTTCGGCGGTGCCGATGAAGCTGACCCGCTGGCCGTGGCCTTCGACCGGCTGGGAGGTGAAGCCCGGGGCGAGGTCGGGGTGGTCGAGCAGGGTTTCGAGGAGGGCGTCTTCCACGTCCACGGGCATTACCAGGGTCAGGACGACGGATGCGGATTCGAGGCTCATCGGGCGGATTCCGGGTTGGCGACGGCGGCCGGGGTGAGGCCGAAGCGCCGGTAGAGGAGGGGCAGCAGGAGCAGCGTGAGGGCGGTGGCGCTGACCAGCCCGCCGATCACCACGATCGCCAGCGGGCGCTGGACCTCGGAGCCCGGGCCGCTGGCAAAGAGCAGCGGCACGAGGCCCAGGGCGGCGATGCTGGCGGTCATCATCACCGGGCGCAGGCGGCGCCGGGCGCCTTCCACCACCACCTCGCCGATCGGCATGCCGCGGGCCTGCAGCTGGTTGAAGTAGCTCACCATCACCACCCCGTTGAGCACCGCGATGCCCAGGAGCGCGATGAAGCCCACCGAGGCCGGCACCGACAGGTATTCGCCCGACGCGGCCAGCGCAAACACGCCGCCGACCATCGCGAAGGGCACCATCGCCAGCACCAGCAGGGCCTGGCGCACCGAGCCGAAGGTGGAGAACAGCAGCACGAAGATCAGCCCGAGGGCGATCGGCACCACCACGCCCAGGCGGGCGGCGGCGCGTTGCTGGTTCTCGAACTGGCCACCCCAGGCGATGCGGTAGCCGGCCGGCAGCGGCACCTGGGTGGCGACCGCGGCGCGGGCCTCGTCGACGAAACCGACGAGGTCGCGGCCGCGCACGTTGGACTGGATCACCGCGTAGCGCTGGGCGTTCTCGCGGTCGACCTTGACCGGGCCGTCCACCCGCTGGATCTTCGCCACGCTCGCGAGCGGCAGGCTGCTGCCGTCCGGCGTGGTGATGCGCAGCGCGGCGAAGGCGGCGGGGTCGCGCTGGAGCGCAGCGGGGCCGCGGATCAAGAGCGGCACGCGGCGGGTCGATTCGATCACGGTGCCCGCCACCTGGCCTTCGAGCAGGCTGCGCAGGGCGTGCTGAACGTCTTCCACGTTGAGGCCGAAGCGCCCGGCGGCCAGGCGGTCCACCTGGATGCGCAGGTATTGCACGCCCTCGTTGCGGATGGTGATGGTGTCCTCGGCGCCCGGCACGGCCTTCACCACCGCCTCGATCTCGCCGGCGAGGCGGTTGAGGGTGGGCAGGTCGGGGCCGTAGAGCTTGATCGCCAGGTCGCCGCGCACGCCGGTGAGCATCTCGGAGACGCGCATGTCGATGGGCTGGGTGAAGGTGAGCGCGACGCCGGGGAAGTTGTCCATCACGGCGCGCAGCTGGTCGGCCAGCCAGTCCTTGTCGGGCTGGCGCCATTCGTCGCGGGGCTTGAGGACGAGGAAGGTGTCGGTCTGGTTGAGGCCCATCGGGTCGAGGCCCAGCTCGTCGGAGCCGGAGCGGGCGACGATGGTCTTCACCTCGGGCACGGCCTTCAACACCGCCTGTTGCACGGCGAGGTCGGTGGCGATGGTCTGGGCGAGGCTGATCGAGGGCAGCTTCTCGAGCTGCATGATGATGTCGCCCTCGTCCATCGTCGGCATGAAGGCCTTGCCCAGCATCAGGTAGGCCCCGGCGGCGGCCACCAGCGAGGCGCCGGCGATCGCCACCATCAGCCGCCCGCGGGCGAGGGCGAAGGCCAGCAGCGGCATGTAGCCGGCCTGCAGCTTGCGCACCAGCCACGGCTCGTGGGCCACGCCGCGCTTCAGCAGGAAGGAGGCCAGCACCGGCACCACGGTGAGCGACAGCAGCAGCGAGGCCGACAGCGCGAACACGATGGTCAGCGCCACCGGGCTGAACATCTTGCCCTCCAGGCCTTCCAGCGTGAGCAGCGGCAGGAACACGATGACGATGATCAGGATGCCCGAGGCCACCGGCGCGGCCACCTCGCGGGTGGCGCGGAAGACCAGGTGCAGCAGTGGCTGGCGGGCCGCTGCGCCGCCTTCGGCGAGCTGGGTCTCGACGTTCTCGACCACCACCACCGCGGCGTCCACCAGCATGCCGATGGCGATGGCCAGGCCGCCCAGGCTCATCAGGTTGGCCGACAGGCTCACCGCGCCCATCGCGATGAAGGTGGCGAGCGCCGCCAGCGGCAGCATCAGCGCCACCACCAGCGCGGCGCGCAGGTTGCCCAGGAAGGCCAGCAGCAGCACCAGCACCAGCACGATCGCTTCGAGGAGCGCCTTGGAGACGGTGTGCACGGCCCGCCCGACCAGCTCGCTGCGGTCGTAGAAGGCTTGCACGGTGACGCCGGGTGGGAGCTGGGGCGCCAGCTCGGCGAGGCGCTGCTTGACGCCGTCCACCACCTTGCCGGCGTTGGCGCCGCGCAGGCCCAGCACCAGGCCCTCGACGGCCTCGGCCTCGCCGTTGCGGGTGACGGCACCGTAGCGGGTCAGGGCGCCGATGCGCACCTCGGCCACGTCGCCGACCCGCACGATGCCGCCGGGGCTGCCCTTGAGCACGATGGCGCGCACGTCGTCGAGGGTCTGGATGGCGCCCTCGGCGCGCACCAGCAGGGTCTCCTCGCCTTCGCTGAGGCGGCCGGCGCCGTCGTTGCGGTTGTTGGCCTCGAGGGCCGCCTGCAGCGTGCCGAGGTTGAGGCCGCGGGCGGCCAGGGCGGCCGGGTCGGGGCTGATCTCGAAGCTGCGCACTTCGCCGCCGAGGCTGTTCACGTCGGCCACGCCGGGCACGGTCCGCAGCTGCGGGCGGATCGTCCAGTCGAGCAGGGTGCGCTTTTCCTGCAGCGAGATCGGCCCCTCGATGGTGAACATGAACATCTCGCCCAGCGGCGTGGTGATCGGGGCGAGGCCGCCGCTGGCGCCGGGGGGCAGGTTGCCCATCACGCCGGCCAGGCGCTCGCCGACCTGCTGGCGGGCCCAGTAGATGTCGGTGCCGTCCTCGAAATCCAGCGTGACGTCGGCCAGCGCGTACTTGGAGGTGGAGCGCAGGATGCGCTGGTGCGGGATGCCCAGCATCTCCTGTTCGATGGGCACCGTGATGCGCGACTCGACCTCTTCCGGCGTCATGCCGGGGGCCTTGATGATCAGCTTGACCTGGGTGGTGGAGACGTCGGGGAAGGCGTCGATGGGCAGGTTGTTCCAGGCCCGCAGCCCGGCGCCCACCAGCAGCAGGGTGGCCACCAGCACCAGCAGGCGCTGGGTGAGGGAGAACTCGACGAGGCGCGACAGCATCTCAGCGCCCCATGCCGAGCAGGTTGGCCTTGAGCGCGGCGATGCCGGCGGTGACTATGGTGGCCTCGGCCGGCAGGCCGCTCACCAGAATGTTGTCACCGGCCCGGCCGGCGGGCTGGACCGGGGTCGCGCGGTAGCCGCTGGCCTTGCCCTCGTTGGCGGCGACGAAGACCCACTGCTTGCCCTCGTGGTGGAGCACCGCCCCCGCCGGCACCTGCACCGCGCTGCTCGCGGCGGCCTTGCCGACGTCGAGGTCGACGGTGGTGGCCTGGCCCGGGCGCAGGCTGTCGGCGCCGCGGGTGACCAGGCCGCGTACCAGCACGCTCTGGCTGGCCGGGTCGACGGCGCGGCCGACGGCGATCACCTCGCCGCTGGCGCCGGTGGCCGGGATGCGCAGCGTGGAGCCGACCCGCAGCTGGCTCGCCACCGCCAGCGGGGCCTGGATGTCCACCGACAGCGGGTCGAGGCGGGCGATGCGGTAGAGCGGCGCCGACTGCTCGACCCGCTGCCCCACGCTGACCTGCTGCTCCAGCACGCTGCCGGCGATCGGCGCGACGAGGGACAAGGTCTGGCCGCCGCTGTGCTGGGCGAGGCGGAGTTCCTGGGCCCGCTCGGCGGCCTGGGCGGCGCTCTGGGCGGCGTTGGCGCGGCTGGCTTGCAGGCGCGATTCGGCGATCAGGCCTTCGCGGAAGAGCTGCTCGTCACGCTTGAGACTCTGGCGCGCGAGGCCCGCCTGGGCGTCGGCCTGGATGCGGTCGCGCTGCAGCTCCAGCGCCTGGGGGCTGGAGATGCGCACCAGCACCTGGCCTTTGGTGACGGTCAGGCCGGGCGCGGTCTCGAGGCTTTCGACGACACCGGCCAGCGGCGCGGCGATCACCCGCACCTGGCTGTTGGGGATGCTGACGGTGGCCGGCAGGCCGGCCGCGGCCGCGCTGCTGCCGGCGCCGACGCGCTGGGTCTGGATGCCGAGGGCCTGTGCCTGAGCTGCCGTCACCGGCACGAAGCGGGCGTCGCCGGCCCGGGCGGGGCCGACGACGAGCAGGGCGCCCAGCAGCACGGGCGCGAAGATACGGGTAGGGGCTTGCGGCGGCATGGGAGCTGGAGCAGTTGGCGGAGTGGACGATTATGGGGGGTGAGGATTAAAGCAAGCTTAAGCCTGTGCTGCCGGGGCTGCTCGTGGGCGTCACGGCCTCATTCGTGCGGTGCCGCCCACGCGCTGTGCGCTTGCCGCGTCGGCGGGGGCTCGCCGCCGCCCGGTGCCTTGCGGCGGCATCGGCCGCGGGCTGGAAGGGTCACACAGGCCGGGCGGCTCAGTCTGCGGCCTCGGGCAGCTTGCTGCATTGCTTGATGTAGTCGATGTCCGGGGACACCCATTTGCGCCACTGGGCGGTGCTCATGTTGCGGGTGAGCTTGGCGCACAGCATGTCGGGCCAGCGGGGCGGGGCGGCCCACAGATGGAGGGCGCCGCTCTGGTCCACCGACTGGAAATGCTGGCCGCCTGGGCGGAAGTTGAGTTTCTGAACATGCTTGGCGTGGCCCTCCAGCGCCGGGCCGATGGGCACGCCGTTGTCGGCCTGCCACAGGCGCAGCTTGCGATCCCAGCCGGCGGAGGCGATGTGGCGGCCGTCCGGGCTGTAGGCGACGGCGCTGACCCAGGGGCGGTGGCCGTACATGGCCTCGCCGACCGGGTTGCCGCTGGCCGTGTCCCAGCGGCGCAGGCTGCCGTCGGCGCTGCCCGACACGATCTGCCGGCCGTCGGGGCTCCAGGCGGCGGCGAGCACCCAGTTGCGGTGCCCGGCGAGCGGCGGGCTGGCGGGCTCGCCGGTGGCGGCGATCCACTGGCGCAGGTCGCGGTCGGCGCTGGCCGACACGATGCGGCTGCCGTCGGGGCTCCAGGCCAGCGCGGCGATCCAGGCGGTGTGGCCCTCGAGGGGCGGGGCGAGGGTTGCGCCGGTGGTGGCGTCCCAGAGGCGCACGTGGTGGTCCCAGCCGCCGGTGGCGATACGGCTGCCGTCGGGGCTCCAGGCGATGGCCGAGACGGGGCCGGGATGG
>JAKLLM010000196.1 GCA_023150125.1 Zoogloea sp. | reverse complement strand
AGCGGCCGCGTCGACCTCGCCTGCCGCATCGAGCGCGCGGGCAGCCCCGTCTGGATCGAGCGCGGCGGCTTCGACGGCGCCGACCCGCTCCTCGCCAGCCCCGCCGGCTGGGCCGGCGCCACCGTGTGCGGCACGCTGCTGGTCAGCTTCCCCGGCCTCGCCGGCGAGGCTGCCGGGCTGCTCGAGGCCTGCCGCGCCATCGCCCCTACCGACGGCGCCCGCCACGGCATCACCGCCCTGCCCGGCCTGCTGGTCGGCCGCTACCTGGGCGACAACAGCGAAGCCGCCCGCCAGTGGTTCGCCCGCCTGTGGGAAACCCTGCGCCCGGCCTGCTGCGGCCGCCTGGCCGTCACCCCCCGAATCTGGAACACCTGAAGGACGCCCCATGGAACTCACCCCCCGCGAGAAGGACAAGCTGCTGATCTTCACCGCCGGCCTGCTCGCCGAGCGGCGCCTGGCCCGCGGCCTCAAGCTCAACTACCCCGAGGCCGTCGCGCTGATCACCTGCGCGATCATGGAAGGCGCCCGCGACGGCCGCAGCGTGGCCGAGCTGATGCACGCCGGCACCCAGGTGCTCACCCGCGCCGACGTGATGGACGGCATCGCCGAGATGATCCCCGAGATCCAGGTCGAGGCCACCTTCCCCGACGGCACCAAGCTCGTCACCGTGCACAACCCCATTGTCTGAGGTCGCCCCGATGATCCCCGGAGAACTCCTCGCCGAACCCGGCGAAATCGAACTCAACGCCGGCCGGCCCACGCTCACGCTGACGGTGGCCAACACCGGCGACCGGCCGATCCAGGTCGGCTCGCACTACCATTTTTACGAGACCAACGCCGCGCTGACTTTCGATCGCGAGGCCGCCCGCGGCTACCGCCTCGACATCGCCGCCGGCACCGCGGTGCGCTTCGAGCCCGGCCAGACCCGCAGCGTGCAGCTGGTGGCGCTGGCCGGCGAGCGCAAGGTTTACGGCTTCCGCGGCCTGGTGCAAGGAGCGCTCTGATGGCCAACAAGATCACCCGCCAGGCTTACGCCGAAATGTTCGGCCCCACCGTTCACAACGGCCGCGGCGACCGCCTGCGCCTCGCCGACACCAGCCTCGTCATCGAGGTCGAGCACGACTACACGATCCACGGCGAAGAAGTTAAATTCGGCGGCGGCAAGGTCATCCGCGACGGCATGGGCCAGAGCCAGCGCATCAGCGCCGAGACCGTCGACACCGTCATCACCAACGCCCTCATCGTCGACGCCGTCACCGGCATCGTGAAGGCCGACATCGGCCTCAAGGGCGGCCGCATCGCCGCCATCGGCAAGGCCGGCAACCCCGACATCCAGCCCGGTGTGAGCATCGTCGTCGGCCCCGGCACCGAGGTCATCGCCGGCGAAGGCATGATCGTCACCGCCGGCGGCATCGACAGCCACATCCACTTCATCTGCCCGCAGCAGATCGAGGAGGCGCTCAACTCCGGCGTCACCACCATGATCGGCGGCGGCACCGGCCCCGCCACCGGCACCTACGCCACCACCTGCACCCCGGGCCCGTGGCACATCCACCGCATGCTCGAGGCCGCCGACGCCTTCCCGATGAACCTCGGCTTCCTCGGCAAGGGCAACGCCAGCCTGCCCGAAGCCCTCGTCGAGCAGGTCGAGGCCGGCGTCATCGGCCTCAAGCTGCACGAAGACTGGGGCACCACCCCGGCCGCCATCGACTGCTGCCTCACCGTGGCCGACCGGATGGACGTGCAGGTGGCGATCCACTCCGACACCCTCAACGAGTCCGGCTTCGTCGAAGCCACGATCGATGCCTTCAAGGGCCGCACCATCCACACCTTCCACACCGAAGGCGCCGGCGGCGGCCACGCCCCCGACATCATCAAGGCCGCCGGGCTGCCCAACGTGCTGCCCAGCTCCACCAACCCCACCATGCCCTACACGGTGAACACCATCGACGAGCACCTCGACATGCTCATGGTGTGCCACCACCTCGACCCGGCCATCGCCGAGGACGTCGCCTTCGCCGAAAGCCGCATCCGCCGCGAAACCATCGCCGCCGAAGACATCCTGCACGACCTCGGCGTATTTTCGATGATGTCGTCCGACTCCCAGGCGATGGGCCGCGTCGGCGAGGTCATCGTCCGCACCTGGCAGGCCGCCCACAAGATGAAGCAGCAGCGCGGCCCGCTGGCCCCCGACGGCGAGCGCAACGACAACTTCCGGGTCAAGCGCTACATCGCCAAATACACCATCAACCCGGCCCTCACCCACGGCATCGCCCACACCGTCGGCTCCATCGAGGTCGGCAAGCTGGCCGACCTGGTGCTGTGGAAACCCGCCTTCTTCGGCGCCAAGCCGAGCCTGATCCTCAAGGGCGGCATGATCGCCGCCGCCGCCATGGGCGACCCCAACGCCTCCATCCCCACGCCCCAGCCGGTGCATTACCGCCCCATGTTCGGCAGCTACGGCAAGGCCCTCAAGACCTCCGTCACCTTCGTCTCCCAGGCCGCGCTCAAGAACCCCGCCGTCGCCGCGCTGGGCCTCGCCAAGCCCCTGGTCGCCGTCTCCGGCACCCGCACGCTCACCAAGGCCGACATGGTGCACAACGGCGCCACCCCCGAGATCACCGTCGACCCCGAAACCTACGTGGTCAAGGCCGACGGCGTGCACCTGGTGTGCGAACCCGCCACCGAGCTCCCGCTGGCCCAGCGCTACTTCCTGTTCTGACCGCCCCCGCCCATGGCCGACATGCTCCTCCTCACCCGCCGCTCCAGCGCCCCCGCCACCGACAGCGTGGCCCTCGGCTACGACGCCCGCAAGCGCAGCCGGCTGCGCGTCACCCTCGCCTCCGGCCGCGAGGCCGGCATCTTCCTCGAGCGGGGCGAGCACCTCCAGGGCGGCGACCGCCTCGCCACCGAAGACGGCAGCGCGGTGGTCGAAGTCGTCGCTGCCCCCGAGAAGCTCATCGAGCTGGTCGCCGACAGCCCGCTGCTGTTCGCCCGCGCCGCCTACCACCTGGGCAACCGCCACGTGCCGGTGCAGATCATCGCCGAGCCCGGCGGCGGCCGCCTGCGCTTCCAGACCGACCACGTGCTGGCCGAGATGGCCCGCGGCCTCGGCTGCAGCGCCGTCGAAACCGAAGCCCCCTTCCAGCCCGAAGCCGGCGCCTACGGCGGCGGCCACCACCACGGCGACGAGGGCGGCCACGCCGATCTCCACGACCCCGGCCACGGCCCCCACCGCTCGGTGCCGCGCATCCACCAGTTCGCGCCGCGCCGCCCGTGAGCGCCGCCGGCCTGCCGCTCGTCCGCCTGCTGCAGCTGGCCAGCCCGGCCCTGCCGGTGGGCGCCTACACCTACTCGCAGGGGCTCGAATGGGCCGTCGAGACCGGCGTGATCCGCGACGAAGCCAGCGCCGGCCGCTGGATCGGCGACCTCCTCGGCCACGGCATCGGGCGCTACGAGGCGCCCCTGGTCGCCGCGCTGATGGCCGCCTGGCTCAGCGGCGCGACGGCCGAGATCGCCCGCCTCAACGCCGAGTTCCTGGCCAGCCGCGAATCCGCCGAGCTGCGCGCCGAGACCGCCCAGATGGGCTTCTCCCTCGCCCGCCTGGTGCGCGACCTGCGAGACCCAGGCCTCGCCGAAGTCGCCGCCCTGCTCGCCGGGCTGCCCGAGATCGCCTTCCCCACCGGCTGGGCCGGCATCGCCGCCGCCTGGCAGATCGCCCCCGAGGCCGCCGTCGGCGCCTACCTGTGGTCGTGGGCCGAGAACCAGGTGATGGCCGCCCTCAAGGCCGTGCCCCTCGGCCAGGCCTCCGGCCAGCGCCTGCTCGCCAGCCTCGGCGCCGGCATCCCCGCAACCGCCGCGGCCGCCCTGGCGCTGCCCGAGAGCCGCTGGTCCAACTTCACCCCGGCCTTCGCCATCGCCTGCACCCGCCACGAAACCCAGTATTCGAGGCTGTTCCGCTCATGACCGCCGCCCCTGCGCCCTCCCCTGACAAGGGGAGGGGGCCGGGGAGGGGTTAGACACGCGTGCAGCCGCCCACCCCAACCCCACCTCCATCCAGAACACCATGACCCCACAAGCCCTCCGCGTCGGCATCGGCGGCCCCGTCGGCTCCGGCAAGACCGCCCTCACCCTCGCCCTGTGCCAGGCCCTGCGCGACGAGATCGACATGGCCGTCGTCACCAACGACATCTACACCGCCGAAGACGCCAAGTTTCTCGTCATGCACTCGGCCCTCGCCCCCGAGCGCATCATCGGCGTCGAGACCGGCGGCTGCCCGCACACCGCCATCCGCGAGGACGCCTCGATCAACCTCGAAGCCGTCGACCGCCTCCAGCGCGCCTTCCCGGGCGTCGAGCTGATCCTCGTCGAATCCGGCGGCGACAACCTCGCCGCCACCTTCTCCCCCGAGCTCTCCGACCTCACGATCTACGTCATCGACGTAGCCGCCGGCGAGAAGATCCCCCGCAAGGGCGGCCCCGGCATCACCAAGTCCGACCTGCTGGTCATCAACAAGATCGACCTCGCCCCGATGGTCGGCGCCTCCCTCGAGGTGATGGCCCACGACGCCAAAGCCCAGCGCGGCGAGCGCCCCTTCGTGTTCACCAACCTCAAGACCGGCGAAGGCCTCGACAAGGTCATCGCCCACATCCGCGAGTTCGGCATGTTGCGCGCCTGAACCCCGCGCAGCACAATCCCCGCCACCCGCCGACAAGGGAGAAACGCTTCATGGGCACCGACATCCGCTGGCAGCAGCGCTTCGACAACTTCGGGCGCGCCCTGCACCAGCTCACCCTGGGTGTCGAGCTGGCGGCCACCCGGCCGCTGTCCGACCTCGAAAAACAGGGGCTGATCCAGGGCTTCGAATACACCCATGAACTCGCCTGGAAAGTGCTCAAGGATTACCTCGAATACGAAGGGGTGCACGGCATTGTCGGCTCCCGCGGGGCGGTGCGGGAAGCCTTCCGGCGCGGCCTCGTCGAAGACGGCGAGGCCTGGATGGACATGATCGACAAGCGCAACCTGACCAGCCACACCTACAACCTCGATACCGCCAACGCCCTGATCGACGACATCATCGGCAGCTACCACGCCTGCTTCATGGCGCTCAAGCACCAGATGGCGGGCCGGGTTCCGGAATGAGCGACGACTTCGGCCTCCCTGCCGCCACCCTGGCCTGCATCCGCGGCATCCTCGCCGGCTGCCCTGCGGTCGAGCGGGCCATCATTTACGGCTCCCGCGCCAAAGGCAACTTTCGGCGCGGCTCCGACATCGACCTCACGCTGCTCGGCGACGGCCTTGGCCAGCGCGAGCTCGCCCGGCTGGCCGGGCAACTCGACGAATCGCCGATCCCCTACATCGTCGACCTGTCCCTCTTTGCCCAGCTCGACAACCCCCGACTGGTCGAGCACATCCAGCGAGTCGGCAAGCTCTTCTACCAGCGCGCCTGAACCCCGCGCCGGGGCTGGCACAATACGGGCTGCTCCGACACTCCCGACCACCCCATGCCGCCCACCGTCACCGCCCCCGAACTCGTCGCCGCCGTCTGCTTCGGCCTCGCCGTGCTGCACACCTTCTCCACCGGGCTGTTCGCCCGCCTGGCCCACAGCCAGCCGCGCCATGCCGGGTTGTGGCACCTGCTGGGCGAGGTCGAGGTGGTCTTCGGCTTCTGGGCCTTCGTGCTGTTCGCCGCGCTGTTCTGGCTGACCGGGCAGGCCGCCGCGGTGGATTACGTCGAGGGGCGCAACTTCACCGAGCCGCTGTTCGTCTTCGTGATCATGGTGATCGCCGCCAGCCGGCCGATCCTGGTCAGCGTCATGCAGCTGGTGGACAGCCTCGCCGGGCTGCTCCCCAACGCCCGGCCGGTGGCGGTGTTCTTTTTGTGCCTGGGCCTGGTGCCGCTGCTCGGCTCCTTCATCACCGAGCCCGCCGCCATGACCCTCGCCGCGCTCATGCTGCGCGACCGCTTCTTCAGCCAGGGCCTGTCCACCCGCCTCAAGTACGCCACCCTGGGCATGCTCTTCGTGAACATCTCGATCGGCGGCACCCTCACCCACTTCGCCGCCCCGCCGGTGCTGAGGGTGGCCGGCCCCTGGCAGTGGACCACCCCCTTCATGTTCGCCACCTTCGGCTGGAAGGCCGCGCTGGCGGTGATGATCAACGCCAGCGCGCTGTCGCTGCTGTTCCGCCGCGAGCTCACCGCCAAGGGCCGGGGCCGCGAGGCCGGCGGCGAGCCGATGCCGCTAACC
>JAKLLM010000195.1 GCA_023150125.1 Zoogloea sp. | reverse complement strand
GCTTTCACGGTGTCGCCACTCACTACCTGCCGAACTATCTCGGCTGGCGGCGGGCACTCGACACGCGCCGGCTAGATACACCCGAAAAGATGCTCCTCGCCGCTATCGGAGTATTTCCACAGGCAACGGTGACATAGCCATAAAAAAACCCTCAACCACCCCAGGGGTGAAGAGGGTTTTTCAAGAGGTCGGGGCCCGGATCGGGGCCCCGCTACCGCATCCGCCTTCAGTGCTGGGCGGTCAGCTGGGCGATGAAGGCTGCTTCCTTCTCGGCGGGAAACGCGTGCTGGGCAAGCACTTTCTGCACGGCACGGGCGTCGCTCCGGGAGCCTTCCACGCTGAACTCGATCCCCAGCGTGCGGCCATTGGCGGCCAGGGTCATGAACGCCGTACGCCACCGCTGCGACTCCGCCAGGCGCTCACGCACTTCGACTTCGTTACGGATCACGACGCCTGCGGCCTTGAGGGAATCCAGAAATTCTGCGTAGGACCCGTTGTAGTAACTGCCCATCGACTTCTCCTGTTAGTACGGTGATCGCTCACCTGTAATCACTCAACGCGGCGAGGTTGAAAGTGGATGACAAGAATTTCGATTTTTTTGGAGGACCGGGAATCTAGCGACGGAATCACACACGGAAGCGTTCCAGCGCATGGTGCAGCCCTTCTGCGTCCTTCAGCAGGGCCTGCGCCTCGCCGGCGATGCCGTGGGTTGCGGTGGCCGACCGATCGGCCATGTTGGAGATGCGTTCGACGTGGCGGGCGATCTCCTGGGCTGCGCTGCTCTGCTCCAGAAGGGCGTCGGAGATGCTGCTGACGAGCTCGCCCACCCCGTCGGCACGGCCGGTGATCAGGTCGATGGAATCCCCCGCTTCGCCGGCATGGGCAACACCCACGTTGACCAGCGCGACGGCGCTCTCGATGCAGCTGAGCACCGACTCCTTGGCACCGCGCATGTCGTTCATCATGCGGCCGATCTCGTCGGTCGCGGTGGTGGTGCGTTCGGCGAGCTTGCGCACCTCGTCGGCGACCACGGCGAAACCGCGCCCGACCTCTCCGGCCCGCGCGGCCTCGATGGCGGCGTTGAGGGCCAGCAGATTGGTCTGGTCGGCGATGCCCTTGATGATGCCGACCACTTCGGCCGCCCGCTCGGATTCGCGGCCGAGGGCTTCGACCCGCTCGGCGGCCGTGCCGATCACGCTGGCGATGCCGGACATCTCGCCCACCGCCGCCTTGACCACCTTGCTGCCGACCGCCGCGGCCTCGCTCGAGTCGGAAGACATCTGGCGTGCGTCGCCGGCGTTCTCGGTGATGTGGTTGATGGAGACGGTCATTTCCTGCACCGCGGCGGCCATCGCCGTGGTCGAGGAGTGCTGCTCGCCAACCCCTTCGGCGATCTCCTGCGAGGTCGCCTGCAGCCGGGCGGCCAGGGATTTCAGGCTGTCGGCCGTGCTGCGGGCGTCGGAGACGGTGCGACGCAGCTCATCCTGCATCCGCGCAACGGCGGCCAGCACCGGGCGGTTGGCGACCAGCTTCGGGTCGAAGTCGTAATCCAGGTGGCCGTCGGCAACCCGAAGCGCAAAATCCGAGACGGTCATGCCGTCGTGGACGAGGCCTCTCAGGATGCCGGCGATGTAGCACAGCAGCGCCGTCTCGACGACCACGTAGGCCGCGTGCACAAGCACCCGCCCGACACCATCCACCTCGGGGAACACATAAACCCCGGCCCCGGTGGCCTGCAGCCAGGCGAAGCTCAGGTGGTGGACGGCGATCAGGGCCGCCGCGGCGAGCAGCGGACGCCAGTCGCAATACAGCACCAGGAAGGCCAGCAGCGCAAAGATGCCGAAGTGGGCCTCGATGACACCGCGGGTCTGGTGGATGATCAGCGCCGCAAAGATCATCGCCGCGCAGGCCACGGCGATGCGGCTGACCAGCTGGCCACTGGCGCTGCGGCTGATCAGCAGCGGCACCAGGAAGGCCGGCACCCCGACCCCGAGGGCAGGCCCCCAGCTGTCGGTGAGGGCCGCCACCACCAGGCACAGCACGAGGTGGGCGCCGAGAGCGCCCACCAGCAGATTGTCGGCTCGCGCGCGAAACGCGGNNNACGCGCGTTCATGGTGCGGCCCCCGTCCAAAGGCTGGCAGGGCTGGCCGTGCAGGCATCGCCACGCTGCACGGATTCGACCTCCAGCGCCCAGATCTGCACTGCCGACACCGTCAACCACGCCCCCAGCAACAGCCAGGGCCAGGTCGATTTCAGCGACTGCAGCCTCGCAGACGAGGCTTCCCTATCGTTATCCATTTGTGCCTCCCGGCTTTACGTTGTTTATGGATAACGGAGGAGACAGCACGTTCTTGAGGCCCTGCCCCCGGAGGGCGAGGCCTCGGTCAGGCGGCGAGGTGCTGCAGGATCGGGCCCAGCATCGCCGCACCGAGGCGCATGCTGCGCTCGCCGCTCCAGCCGGCGATGCCGTCGGGCAGGTTGGCGTTGTCCTTGAAGGGCATCTCGAGGGTGAGCGAAACACAGCCGAAGCGGTGGGCCACCCACTTCGAGGCCAGGGTCAGCAGCTCGTCCTGGAAGCGCCCGACGGCGTAACCGTGCTCGGTCTGGAAATCAGGGCTGGCCGCCCGGAAGGCCTCGACGAAGCGGGCCTGGCGGGCGCGCTGTTCGTCGGAGAAGCCCGGCACCTCCTCGGCGGTCGAGAAGAACACGTAGGGCAGCGCCTCGTCGCCGTGGATGTCGAGGAAGAGCTCGACCCCGCTCGCCTCCATCGCCCGGCGCACCAGCAGCACTTCGGGGCTGCGCTCGGCCGACGGGTCGCGCCATTCGCGGTTGAGGTTGGCACCGGCGGCGTTGGTGCGCAGGTTGCCGCGGATGGCGCCATCGGGGTTCATGTTGGGGACGATGTAGAGCACCGCCTTCTCGCGGATGCGCCGGGCCACCGGGTCGGCGCCGTCGAGCAGGCGCTCGAGCAGGCCTTCGACGAACCATTCGGCCATGCTCTCGCCGGGGTGCTGGCGGGCGATGATCCACACCGGCCGCTTGCCGGGCGCCAGGCGGCCGATGGTGACGAGGTCGAGGTCGCTGCGCTCGGGCCGGTGCTCGACGACCAGCCGGCCGTCCTCGTAGCGAGTGGTGCCGATGCGGAACCAGTGGCGCCGGTCGTAGGAGGCCACGCAGCGGTAGCCCGGCCAGCCGTCGGGGTAGGCCGCGGCGGCGGCGTTGTCGAAGACCATCCGCACGTCCTGCCCGGCCGCGCCGTGCAGGCGGAAGTGGAACCACTGGCGGAACGCCGCCTCGCCACCGACGCCCTGGTCGGCACGCAGCCTGAGGCGGATGTCGCCGGGCGAGGCGATGGACAGCACCTCGATGGCGCCGGAGTCGAAATTGCTGCTGATGCGGAGGGTCATGGCTGGGAGCGGCTCACAGGAGATGGGTCAGGGCGTACAGCACGAGGCCGATCAGGCCGCCGACGAGGGTGCCGTTGAGCCGGATGAACTGCAGGTCGCGGCCAACGCTGTGCTCGATCTCGCGGACCAGGTCTTCGTCCCGCCAGGCGCGCACGGTGCCGGCGATGTGTTCCGACAGCCCGTCGCGGAGCTGCGGCGCGAGGCCTTCGACGGTGCGCTCGATGTGCTCGTTCACAGAATCGCGCAGCGCCGGGTTGGCCGCCAGGCTGGCCCCGATGGCACCGGCGGCGGAGGCCAGCCGGGCGCGGATGCGTGAGTCGGGGCGCGCCATGTCGCTGGCCAGCCAGCCACGCAGGTCGTCCCACAGGCCATCCACGTACTTGGCGATGCCCGGGTGGGCGAGGAAGCCGCGCTTCATCTCTTCGATCTTGTCGCGCAGGGCCGCGTCGTTCTTGAGGCGCTCGATGTAGCCCTCGACGAGCTCGTCGAAGGCCTTCCGGCGCGGGTGATGCGGGTCGGCGGCGATCTCGTCGAGCAGCCCGTTCACCCCGTGCACGATGCCCACCGACACCTTGTCGCCGAGCTCGGTGGGGTTCATGCCCACCAGGCCGAGCATGGCGACGACCTTGGGGTACTCCTTGCTCGCCACGTCCACGATCATGCCGGCAAAGGCCGACTGCACGCCGGGTTCGTCGAGCCAGGCGGCGAGTTTGCGGATGCCTTCGTCGAGCAGGCCCTGGTGGCGGCGGTTCTCGGTGAGCGCGTCGAGGATGCGCCCCACCGCGCCGGCCAGGTCGAGGCCCCCGGCGCGCTTGCGCAGGGCGTGCACCAGCAGCCGGCGCACGCGGCGGTCGTCCATGAAGTCGAGGGACTGGACGAGGATGACGCCCAGGCGCTCGGACAGCGCGCGGGCGTTGTCGGGTTTCTGCAACCATTCACTGATGCGCGTGGCCGGGTCGGCCGCCCGCAGGCGCGCCACCAGCGAGGCGGTGTCGAGGAAGCGGTCGCGGATGAAGCGGGCCAGGTTGTCGGCCAGACGCGCCTTGTTGCGCGGCAGGATGGCGGTGTGGGGGATCGGCAGGCCGAGGGGGTGGCGGAACAGCGCCACCACCGCGAACCAGTCGGCCAGCGCGCCGATCATCGCCGCCTCGGCGAAGGCGGCCAGCCAAGGCCAGCCCTCGCGGCGGGCGACGACGAACAGCAGCGTGACGACCACCAGCAGCGCGGTGGCCAGGGTTTTCATGCGTTTCAGGCTGGCGGCCTTGTCGGGGGTAGTCATGGGCTTCTCCCGCGTGCGTCAGTCCTGGCGGCGCCGGAAGACCCAGCGCGCGTCGTCCGAGGCTTCCGCCGCAAAGGCGTAGCCGTCGCTGTCGAAGGCCTTCAGCGCCTCGACTTCCTGCACCCCGTGGGTGATGGCGTGGCGGGCCATCAGGCCGCGGGCGCGCTTGGCGTAGAAGCTGATGATCTTGTAGCGGCCACCCTTCCAGTCCTCGAAGGCCACGTCGAGCAGGCGCCCCTTGAGCTTGGCGGCCTTGACGGACTTGAAGTATTCCTCGGAGGCGAGGTTCACCAGCACCGCCTCGCGGCCGGCATCGCGCTCGGCCTCGAGCAGGCGGTTGAGGGCGTCGGTCTGGGTCATGCCCCAGAAGGCGTAGAGATCCTTGCCCCGCGTGTTCTTGAAGCGGGTGCCCATCTCGAGGCGGTAGGGCTGCATCAGGTCGAGCGGGCGCAACAGGCCATAGAGGCCCGACAAAATGCGCAGGTGGGCCTGGGCGTAATCGAGCTGGGCCTCGCTGAGGCTGCGCGCGTCGAGGCCATCGTAGACATCGCCATTGAAGGCCAGCACCGCGGGGCGGGCGTTGGCGGGCGTGAAGGGCTGCGACCACTCGGCATAGCGGGCCACGTTGAGGGCCGCGAGGGCGTCGGAGAGGTGCATCAGCTCGGCCACCTGGGCGTGGGACAGCTCGCGCAGGGCGGTGATCAGCTCGGCGGCGTCGGCGAGGTATTCGGGCTGGGTGAAGCGGGCGGTGGCCAGGGGCGACTCGTAGTCGAGGGCCTTGGCGGGGGACAGCACGAAGATCATGGTGAAAGGCGGTAAAGCGATGGCGCCGATTCTAGCAAACGGCGCCGCGCCGCATCAGGCCATGGGCTCCAGGTGGGTGGTGACCTCGACCCCCGGGAGCTCGGCCATCAGCGCGGCCTCGATCTCGTCGAGCAGGGCGTGGCCGTCGCGCACCGTCCAGTCGCCCGGCACCCGCACCACCACCTGCACGAAGGCGGACGCCCCGGCGCGCCGGGTGCGCAGGCCCTCGAAGGCCACGCCGCGGGGCTTGAAGCGGGCCAGCACGCGCCCTGCGCGGGCGATGGCATCGCGGTCGAGGCTGCGGTCCATCAGGCCATCCACCGACTCCTGCAGCAGGTGCCAGGCTTCGCGGGTGATGTTGAGGCCCACCGCAATGGCGATCAGCGGGTCAAGGCGCAGCCAGCCGGTGATGGCCACCAGCGCCACGCCGGCGATCACGCCGACGGACGTCCAGACGTCGGTCATCAGGTGGCGGGAGTCGGCGCGCAGGGCGATCGAATTGAAACGCTCGCCGGCCCCCGCGAGCACCCGTGCAACGGCGAAGTTGATGGCGGTGGCCGCCGCCGACCAGGCCAGGCCCCAGCCGGGCGACTCGATGGGCTGGGGCGCAAGCAGGCGCTCGACGGCCGCCCAGATGATCGCCAGCGCGGCGCCGAGGATCAGGATGCCCTCGACGCCGCTCGAGAAGTACTCGGCCTTGCCGTGACCAAAGGGGTGCTGGCGGTCGGGCGGCGCCCGGGTGACCAGGATCATCCACAGGGCAAAGGAGGCGCCGGCCAGGTTGACGAAGGATTCGAGGGCGTCGGAGAGCAGGCCCACCGAGCCGGTGACCCACCAGGCCAGGGTCTTCAGGGCGATCGTGAACACCGCCGCAGCGATGGACAGCCACGCAAAGTGGTGACGGTCCATCCGCTGCAGGTTGATCATCGCCCGCTAGCCCCGCTCGACGTCGGTGACGCCCTTCACCTCGTGCACCAGCTGCACCGCGCGCTGGATCTGCTGCACGCCCTGCACCTCGATCGTGAAGCGCATCCGCGCCGCACCCTTGCGGCTGAGGGTGTTGACGGCGATCACGTTGAGCTTCTCGCGGGACAGCACCTCGGAGATGTCCCGCAGCAGGCCCTGGCGGTCCATCGCCTGGACCAGGATGTCCACCGGGAAGACTGCATCCTTCGGCGGCCGCACCCCGCCCCACTGGGCGTTGACCAGGCGCTCCGGGTTCTTGCGGGCGAGCACCTGGAAATCCCGGCACTCGACGCGGTGGATCGACACGCCACGCCCGCGGGTGACGTAGCCCTGGATCGCGTCCGGCGGCGCCGGCTTGCAGCAGCGGCCGAGGGAGGTCATGAGCTTGCCGACCCCGACGATGAGGATCATGTCGCCCGCGTCGCCGGGGTGGCTGTGGCCGATGGCGACCTCGGCCTCGGCGCCTTCGGGCTCGATGGCCTCGGCCCCGCGCAGCGCGACCTGGATCGCCCGCGGGCCGACCTCGCCGCGCCCGGTGGCGATGAACAGCGCCTCGGCGTTCTTGAAACCGAGCCGGGTGGCCAGGTCGTCGATGCTCACATGGCCGTGGCCTTCGCGCTGGATTTCCTTGGTGAGCACCCCGCGGCCGCGCACCAGCAGTTCTTCTTCTTCGAGGGCGCTGAAATACTGCTTGATCTTCTGCCGCGCCCGCGGCGTGGCCACGTAGCCCTGCTGCGGGTTGAGCCAGTCGCGCGACGGCCCGCCCTCTTTGGTGGACATGATCTCCACCGTCTGGCCGTTCTCGAGGGGCGTGTTGAGGGTGACCAGCTGGCCATTCACCTTGGCGCCCCGGCAGCGGTGGCCAAGGTCGGTGTGCACGCGGTAGGCGAAGTCGATGGGCGTCGCCCCGCGGGGCATGTCGATCACCCGACCCTGGGGCGTCAGCACGTAGATGGTGTCGTCGAGGGAGGCGCGCTTGAAATGCTCCAGCCAGTCGGCGGCGTCGGTGACCTCGTCGCGCCACGACAGCAGGCTGCGCAGGAGGGCGATCTTCTCGTCGTAGTCGGTGTTGGGGGCGCCACCACCCTCCTTGTAGCGCCAGTGGGCGGCGACCCCCAGCTCGGCGTGCTTGTGCATGCCGTGGGTGCGGATCTGCACCTCGAGCGAGCGGCCGTCGGCGGCATACACCGCGGTGTGCAGCGACTGGTAGTTGTTGCCCTTGGGCATCGAGATGTAGTCGTCGAACTCCTTGGGGATCGGCGTCCAGATCTGGTGCACGATGCCCAGCACCGCGTAGCACTCCTTGACCTCGTCCACCAGCACCCGCAGCGCCCGCACGTCGAAGATCTGCGAGAAATCGAGCCGCTTGGCGCGCATCTTGTTGTAGATGCTGTAGATGTGCTTGGGCCGGCCATAGACCTCGGCCTTGACCCCGATGGCCGCCACCTCGGCCTTCAGGCGCGCCACCGCGTCGACGATGAACTGCTCGCGCTCGACCCGCCGCTCGTCGAGCATGCGGGCGATGCGCTTGTAGGTTTCGGGCTCGAGGAAGCGGAAGGAAAGATCCTCGAGCTCCCACTTGAGCTGCCAGATGCCCAGCCGGTTGGCCAGCGGCGCGTAGATGTCGAGGCTCTCGCGGGCGATGGATTCGCGCTGGGCGCCGGGGTGGTCGGTGAAGTAGCGCAGCGTCTGGGTGCGCGAGGCGACCCGCAGCAGCACCACCCGGATGTCCTCGACCATCGCCAGCAGCATCTTGCGCAGCACCTCGCTCTGGGCGCGGATCTCGGGCGCGCTGGCGGTGGCGGTCATGTGGGTGAAGACGCGCAGGCCGTTGAGGCGGCGCAGGCCCTCCACCAGCTCGGCCACATGGGCACCGAAGCGCTGGGTGATCTCGTCGGCCGGGTGGCTGAGCACGTCGCCCGCGGCAAAACACAGGGCCGCGAGGCGGGTGTCGGCGTCGAGGCGCAGGGAGGCGGCGATCAGGGCCATCCCGAGGGCGTGGCTCCAGGTCGGCTCGCGGGTGCCCAGCACACGCTCGCCATACAGGCCGCGCGCCCAGTCGTGGGCCTGCTCGACGCGGGCCGCATCATCGGGGGCGAGGCCCTCGCGGAGGAGATCGAGGGCCGACGCAGCGGAGGCGGAAAGGGAATGAGTAACGGCAACCATGCACGTATTATCCTATAGCCTCGCCTGCCGGCGTTTGATCTTGATCGCAAGCCGGTGATCGAAAGCCCGCACCCCACCCTTCCAACAAGCGACCACCCCCCATGTTTTCCGCCTTCCGCCGCTGGCGCCGCCGGCGCCAGGCCGACCGCATGACGGTCTCAACGGCCCAATGGCAACAGGTCGAGCAGAGCCTGCCCTTCCTGGCCTGGCGCCCGCCCGAAGACCGCCCGATGCTGCGCCGCATGGCCCTCGAGTTCCTTGCCGAAAAACAAGTTCACGGCGCCCACGGGCTCGTCGTCAGCGACGAGATGCTGCTCTCGATCGCGCTGCAGGCCTGCCTGCCGGTGCTCCACATCGGCCTCGACGCCTACGCCGACTGGGTCGGCATCGTGGTGTACCCCGGCGATTTCGTGATCCCCCGCAGCGTCGTCGACGAAGACGGCGTCACCCACGAATACCACGACGAGGTGCTCGGCGAAGCCTGGGAAGGCGGCCCGGTGCTGCTGTCGTGGTTCGACGGTGGCGACGCGCCGGCCGGCATCAACGTGGTCATTCACGAGTTCGCCCACAAGCTCGACATGGGCAACGGCGAGGTCGACGGCTACCCCGCGCTCCCCGCCGACATGCCGCCCGCCGCCTGGGCCGCCGCTTTCAGGCCCGCCTACGACGACTTCTGCCGGCGGGTGGACTTCGGCGAGGACACCGCCCTC
>JAKLLM010000194.1 GCA_023150125.1 Zoogloea sp. | reverse complement strand
CGATCTTCTTGCGGTGGTGATCAAAGGCGAACAGGTCGGTCTTGATGGCGCTGCGCGGTTTCATCGGAGTTGGCTCGGGGCGAATTCAGAACGATGCGATTTTATCAAGGGCGGGCGGATCGAGGTTTTTCGAGGTGCCCACGTAGATGTTGGTCGGATTGAACCCCAGCGTGCCGGTGAGGATGCCCCACATCCGCAGGGTCTGATCGTAGTAGCGGGGGTAGTTGATGTCCTCGTCGCCGCCGCCGCTGAACAGCACCGCGTAATCCACGTGGGCCACGGCCAGCCCCGGCACCACCGCCACCGCCGCTGCGCCGCGCGACAGGCGCAGCCCCCACTCGCAACACATCGCACGCATGATTTTCCCCTCCCGGAATGATCGGCCGGCGCCGTGGCGCACCCCATGCTCCCTGTCGGCCCCCCGCGCCGCGCCATGCCGACCCTCAACGGCTCTCGTGCTCGTCGGCGGGCGTGGCGGGTTCTTGTTCTTGTCGCCGTGAAATAAAGCACGCTCCGTTCCCGCCGCCCGAGGTTTCACGCCAGATCCTTGAGTCGACAGCATGTTTCTTGAAACGCAGGCCCTCCCGGCAAGCCCGCTCGCCTCTCGCCAGCGCTGCCGTGTAAAAGTTTCCGACACCCTGCGCGGCCCTCCCCGCGCTGCGACTCTGCGACAATGTCGTATCCCTCCAACACGCCTTCGTCATGACCCCCGCCCAGTTCATCGCCAAGTGGCAGCACAACCCCCTCTCCGAACGCGCCGGCTCCCAGGCTTTCTTTCTCGACCTGTGCGCGCTGCTCGGCGTGCCCACCCCCGCCGACCCCGACAACTACTGCTTCGAGCGCGGCGCCACCCGCACCGGCGCCGGGCATGGCTGGGCCGACGTATGGATGCGTGGCCACTTCGGCTGGGAGAACAAGGGCCCCGGCGGTGACCTGGCCGGCGCGCTGCGCCAGCTCATGACCTACGCCCTGGCCCTCGACAACCCGCCCCTGCTGGTGGTCAGCAACCGCGCACTCACCGAGATCCACACCCACTTCACCGGCACCCCGAGCGAGACGCACACCATCCGCCTCGAAGACATCGGCACCCCCGAGAACCTGCAGAAGCTGCGCTGGCTGTTCACCGACCCCGAGAAGTTCCGCCCCGGCCGCACGGTGCTCGACATCACCGCCGACGCCGCCGGCCGCTTTGCCGGCATCGCCCGCTCGATGACCGAGCGCGGCCACGAACCCCAGAAGGTCGCCCACTTCCTCATCCAGTGCCTGTTCTGCATGTTCGCCGAAGACATCGGCCTGCTGCCCAAGAAGCTCTTCGAGCGCGTCATCGACAAGCGTCAGGGCGACGCCGGCAAGCTCACCCGCTCCATCGCCGAGCTCTTCGAGGCCATGCGCACGGGCGGCGACTTTCTGCTCGAAGACATCGCCTGGTTCAACGGCGGGCTGTTCGAGCACATCGACGTGGTCGACCTGATCCCCGCCGAGATCGACGCCCTCCTCCGGGCCAGCAAGATGGACTGGTCGTCCATCGAACCGTCGATCCTCGGCACCCTCTTCGAGCGCGGCCTCGACCCCAAGGTGCGCGCCCCGCTCGGCGCCAACTACAACGACCCCGGCACCATCATGAAGCTCGTCGGCCCGGTGGTCGTCGCGCCCCTCGAGCGCGAGTGGGACGCTGCCAAGGCCCGCATCGCCCCGCTCATCGACAAATACCAGGCCGGCGGCAAGGGCTCGCAGAAGGCCTTGCAGGAGGCCGAGGCCCTCTTCCTCGGCCACCTGGAGCGGCTCAAGAACTTCCGCGTGCTCGACCCCGCCTGCGGCTCGGGCAACTTCCTCTACCTCAGCCTGCGCGCCCTCAAAGACCTCGAACACCGCGCCAACCTCGACGCCGAAGCCCTCGGCCTGCACCGCCAGCTCACCATCGAGACAAGCCCCGACAACGTGCTCGGCCTCGAGATCAACGCCTACGCCGCCGAGCTGGCGCGGGTCACCGTGTGGATCGGCGAGATCCAGTGGATGTTCAAGCACGGCTACGACTGCCGCCGCAACCCCATCCTCGCCACCCTCGGCCACATCGAGCACCGCGACGCGCTCATCCAGTACGAGCAAGGCACCGACTGGGACGGCGTCGACCCCGTCACCGGCGAAGCCACCCACGGCGAGATGGGCTTTGCCAGCGACGCCCCCTGGCCCGCCTGCGACGTGATCGTCGGCAACCCGCCCTTCCTCGGCGACAAGGTGATGCGCGCCGAGCTGGGTGACAGCTATGTTGACTGCCTGCGCCGCGAGTTCAAGGGCCGCGTGCCCGGCGGCGCTGATCTCGTCACCTACTGGTTCGAGCGCGCCCGCGAGCAGATCGCGGCTGGCCAGTGCCAGGCCGCCGGCCTCGTCGCCACCAACTCCGTCCGCGGCGGCGCCAACCGCAAGGTGCTCGACCGCATCGTCGAGACGACGCGGATCTTCGAGGCGTGGAGCGATGAGCCGTGGGTGAATGAGGGGGCGGCGGTGCGGGTGTCGCTCATTTGCTTCGGCAGCCTGAATGGCGGTGAAGCGGTGAGCCGGCTTGATGGGGCTGAGGTCACGAGCGTTCACTCGGATCTGACTGCCGGTGACGGTCTCAATCTGACGACGGCCCGTCCCCTGCCCGAGAACGCAGGCGTCGTCTTCATGGGCGTGACCAAAGTCGGGCCGTTTGATGTGCCCGGAGTTCTGGCACGTAGCTGGCTCTCACACCCTAATCCGCACGGGCAACCCAATGCACAGGTCCTCCGCCCCAGCTGGAACGGCCTCGATATCACACGCCAAAATCGAGACACCTGGATCATCGACTTTGGCTGCGAGATGTCCGAGGCAGACGCCTCCTTGTTCGAGTCCCCCTTCGCCTATGCGGCCGAGCACGTGCAGCCAATGCGACAGACCAACAATCGGGACGCGTATCGCGTCTTTTGGTGGCGGCATGGTGAAGCTCGCCCGGGCCTCCGCAAGCTCCTCCGCCTTCTTCCCCGCTACATCGTCACGCCCGAGGTCACCAAGCATCGGCTTTTCGCCTGGGCGCCTGTTGCTGTACTGCCAGACAAGAATCTGCAGGTCATTACCCGCGCGGACGACACCACCTTCGGCATCCTGCACTCTCGTTTCCATGAGCTGTGGGCCCTGCGTCTCGGTACCAGCCTGGAAGACCGCCCGCGCTACACCCCCACCACCACCTTCGAAACCTTCCCCTTCCCCGCCGGCATGACCCCCGCCGATACCGCCGCCGGCGCCCCCGAGGGCGCGGCGGCCGAGGCCATCGCCGCCGCCGCCCGCCGCCTCGACGAGCTGCGCAGCAACTGGCTCAACCCCGCCGACTGGGTGGACTGGGTGATCACCCCCGAGGAGGAAGCCGCCGGCTTCCCGAAGCGGCCGGTGGCCCGCCCCGGCCACGAGGCCGAACTGAAGAAGCGCACCCTCACCAACCTCTACAACCAGCGCCCGGCCTGGCTCGCCAACGCCCATCAGGCCCTCGACGCCGCGGTGGCCGCCGCCTACGGCTGGGCCGACTACAGCCCGGCGATGGCCGACGACGAGATCCTGCGCCGCCTGCTGCAGCTCAACAAGGCGCGGGTCTGACCCTCACCCCCGGGCCACCGGCAGCGGGCGGCGTTGCACGCGCGGCCCGCCGCCATCCCGCGTCACACCGCCTTGCGGGGCGATCACATGGGCCCGTGGTCGTCACCCACGCCCTTGTGATCGAAGCTCGCTGGCGTGTTCTCTCAACACACGGCCCCGTTATGAGGGTTGGCGCTGTCGTTCCTTGATCACGATAGCTAAAGCTCGAATCACGAGGCCTCGTGATAAGGGTTAGAGCTATCGTTGCTCGATCACCATAGCTAAAGCTCGAATCACGGGGCCTCGTGATAAGGGTTAAAGCTATCGTTTCTCGATCACCATAGTAAAAGCTCGAATCACGAGGGCGTGTGATTCGAGCTTTTACTATCGTTGGCGTAACACGAGGCCGCGTTGTGGCATCGCGGCGCCTCGTGATCGTGGTTTGCGAGCCTGTTGTGGCATCTCACGCCGGCTTGCCTTTATCACAAGGGGGCTCGCCACGGGTGTGCTGCCCTGCATCCACGGCACGCGCCCGGGTGCTCGGGGCATACGGCCGTGGAATGCCATCACCGCGGGTTGGGCCCTTGGCGGGGGCCCGCCCGCCCCGACTCCACCGGGCCGCCGCTGCAGTACCCCGCCGACGGCCGTCACCCGAGCCCGGGCCCACGCCGCCTCGCCCCCTGCCGATGGCGCCATCGATGCAAGATGCTTGCGCGAGGCACGTCATGGTGCTAGTTTCATACTCGCAACAAATATTTAAAGCATCCCATCGCGCATCCGGAGGAAAGCATGACCACCACACCCAGCCGCCGCGTCCCGGCCATGGTTCTTGCCGACGACATCAAGGCCTTCCAGGCCCTCCCCACCATTGAGGGCTATGCCCCCCACGACCCCGAGCTCAAGCTCGACGCCGTCACCGCCACCTTCGACGAGCTCTCCGCCGACCAGGCCGCCTTCGTCCGCGCCCAGGTGGCCATGGACGCGGCCCGCGACAAGCTCGCCCACACCGAACAGCGTGCCCACCAGAAGATGCTGGGGGTCAAGAAATCCGTGTGCAGCCAGTATGGCGACGACTCCAACGAATACGCCGCCCTCGGGATGAAGAAGAAATCCGAGAAGAAAAAAGGCGGCGGCAAGGCCAAGCCGGCGGAGTAGCAAGGCACACGCCGACGCAGCGGCAACCCCCCAGGAATGGCGCTCGAATCGAGCGCCATTCGTTTTTGGGGTGCCATGTCACCGCCTGGCTGCGGAAGCGTTCAAAACCCGCGCCCAGACCAGATTGCCGGCACCCCGTGTTCCCCCGTAGCGCCCCCGTAGGTCGGGTCGGCCCGCCGGGCCTAACCCGACACCGACACCCGCAGCGACACCGGCAACGCCTGTGTTTGGGCGCCGCACCGACACCCCGCCCGATCGCCCCCAGCGACGCGGCGGGGCAGGCCCTGCGCGGGGTGCATGAAGGCCCTGGACATGCCCGATCCCTAAGCTATAACGACAATGTTCTATGCGCTTGCCAAGCACGCCCGGAGCATGGGTGACGGCAAGCCGGGGCGCACAACACGCTTTCACCTACACCCGGAGGGGGTTCGCATGTCCTACAGAGAGAGCTTCATGAACGCGGAAGGCTGGTCGGTGGCCGATGTGAGCGTCAGGCTCAACAACAACGCCGGCAAGGCCTTTCTCAAGTTCCTGCATGGCAGCGGCGTCGACACCATCATCCGCTATTACGCCAGCTCGGCCCGCCCCAAGACGATCACCCCCGAGGAGGCGAAGTGGCTGTCGCGGGAGGGCTTCGGGATACTGCCGGTCTTTCAGGACAGCAGCCGCAACATCTCGGATTTCTCCCAGGAGAAAGGCCAGGCCAACGCCAGGAGCGCCATGGATTTTGCCGCGCGGGTCGGCCAGCCGAGGGGCAAGGGCAGCACGATTTTGTTTGCGGTGGACGCCGACTATGGGGCGAGCGAGATCGATGGCCCCATCCTCGACTACTTCCGGGCCGTGCACCAGGAGATCGGCGGCGCCTTCGCCATCGGCGCCTACGGCAGCGGCGCGGTGCTGTCCAAGCTGCTGGCCGAGGGGCTGATCACGGTGCCCTGGATCTCCATGTCCCGCCTCTTCCGGGGCACGGAGCAGTTCTTCCACTCGAACCAATGGTCGATGCGACAGGTGCCGCCCGAGATGAAGCACGAGGCCTCCGGCATCGGCTACGACCGGAACGTGGTCCGCATCCCGCGCAGCGAGCTGGGCGCCTTCCAGGTGGACGACACCGGCCAAGGCATGCTGGCGTGGGACGCCGAGCTCGACGCGACGCTGGGGGGCCACACGATGGCGGTGCTCACGGAGGCCGTGCAGCCCACCGCGGCGGGGGCCCAGCGCCTCGTGTCGACCGAGGGCTTGCGGCTGCGCAAGGCGCCCAACGGCGCCATCGTCCGCGGCCTGACCATCGGCGAGCGGGTCGTGGACCTCGGTGCCGCCGGCGAGGACGGCTGGCGCAAGGTGAAGGTGGGGGACGAAGAGGGGGTGGTGTTCGGCAAATACCTGCGCGAGCCGGGGCGGCCGGAGGTGGAGGCACTGCTGCGCGCCACGCTCGACGAGTGGCTGCGCTTCGACAAGGGGCTGGCCAGCGAGAGCGCCGACCCGCACTACAAGTATGTGCGGGAGATGTGGGCAGCGATCGGAGAGCCCTACGACGGCCGCAGC
>JAKLLM010000193.1 GCA_023150125.1 Zoogloea sp. | reverse complement strand
ACCTGGAAAACTCATCCAGCAGCGATACGCGATCGAGTGTTTGAGTTCATAGTCTCTATTTATCAATGACTTAATGATGTGAATTTTACCGGTGGCGGCGCAGGTTCACAAGGGGGCTGGCGTTAAGTTGAGAGCATTGGCGCGGTGGGGGGCGGGGCTGCCGCCGGCGGCGTGCGAAAAGTGGGCAAGGCGAGCCCGGTCGCGCTCCGGGGGCCGGCGCGCCCAGGTCCGTCTTGTCGATGTCTTGAAAGCCCTGCGCCGGGCGGCGCAGGGTGATGCGTGTTGCGACGGATCTCAGACCCGGTTGCCTGCCGCGAAGCCGGAGGCCAGGGCGCCTTCGATGTAGCCGATGGCCGCCCCGTCGCCGATGCTGATCACCGGCACCTTGACGGTTTCGAGCTCCTTCGCCAGCCGGTCGTCCGGCCGCGCGCCGATGGCGAGCACCACCGAATCCACAGCCAGGCTGCGGGCTTCGCCTTCCTTCGTTGCGTAGCTGATCGCCTTGCGCCCGATCTCCTTGATCGTGACCTCGGTGAGCAGCTCGGCGCCGTGCTGGCGCAGGCCGTCGAGCACCCGCCAGCGGCGCACGATGGACAGCTCCCGGCCGAGGCTGGGGCCTTCTTCGAGCACCGTCACCTGGCGGCCGCGGTCCACCAGGAACTCCGCCAGCTCCAGCCCGACCAGCCCGCCGCCGACAATCGCGACGCGCTTGCCCAGCGGCATCCACAGGCGGGACAGGTTCTGGATGGCATCGCTGCTGTCGGTGACGCCGGCCAGGCTGCCGGCCTTCATCAGCGCGCGCTGGGCGAAGGACAGCTTGCGCTTGGCGATCTCCTCGGCCCGGTCGTCGGTCATCAGGCGGCGCAGCTCGTCGCCGGACCACACGTGGTCCTGCTCGGCGCCGGGAATGGCCGGGGCGCTGCGTTCGGCGCCGGTGGCCACGATCACCGTGTCGGCCTTGAGTTCGCGGATCAGGCCCGGCGTGGCGGCGGTGTCCAGCATCACCTGGATCGGCAGCTTCTTGACCTGGCGGACCAGGTGGTCGAGCAGTGCGCCGTTCTCGGCATAGGCCAGGCCGGCGAAGAACAGGGTGCCGCCGAGCCGGCCGCTGCGCTCGAGCAGGGTCACCCGATGGCCGCGCTCCGCGGCGACCCGGGCCGCCTCCAGGCCGGCCGGGCCGCCGCCCACCACCACCACGTGGGCGGGCGTGTCGACGGGGTTCAGGCGGGTCTCGAACTCGTGGCCGGTGAGCGGGTTCACCGCGCATTTGACGCGCTGGTTGACGAAGATCTGGCTGACGCAGGCGTAGCAGTAGATGCACGGGCGGATGTCCTCCGGCCGGTTCTCGACGAGCTTGCGCGGCAGCTCCGGGTCGGCCAGCAGCTTGCGGGCCATCGCCACGAAGTCGCACTGGCCGGCGCCGATGGCGGTGTCGGCCACCTCGGGTTCCAGCCGCCCGACGGCGATCACCGGGATCTTCACCGCGGCCTTGATCTCCGCCGCCCAGGGCAGGAAGCCCGCCTTCTGCTGCACCAGCGGCGCCTCGGTGAAGGCCACGCCGGTGCTGGTGTTGGCGTAGGCGGAGACGCTCACCGCGTCCGCGCCGGCGGCTTCGGCCATGCGCGCGAAGACCTTGGCCTCTTCCAGCGTGATGCCGCCGTCCATGCGCAGCTCGTAGGCGTCGAGCCGCAGCCACACCGGGTAGTCGGCGCCGACGCGCTCACGGACGGCGGCGATCACTTCGCGCAGGAAGCGGCCACGGTTTTCGATCGAGCCGCCGTATTCGTCGTCGCGCTTGTTGAAGTAGCCCGAAAGGAAGCCGGCGATGATGTAGGTGTGCGCGGCGTGGATCTCCACGCCGTCGAAGCCGGCACGCCTGGCACGATCCGCCGCGGCGGCGAACCATTCGATCATCTGCGCGATGTCGGCCTTGTCCATGACGCGGATCTTCACGCCGGCCTTCTCGCGGCCTTTGGACGAGCTGATGAAGGCGCCCAGTTCTTCCCGCGTGAGGGCGGCGAACATGTCGGTCTTGAGCGCTGGCGGCATCGACGGCACCCACAGCTCCCGGCCCTCGGCGAGGTCGCGCACCGAGGTCTTGCCTGCGTGCTGGAGCTGGATGGCGATCTTGGCGCCGTGCTTGTGCACCCGGTCGACGATGCCCTTGAGTCCGGGGATGAACTTGTCGTCCGACAGGCCGACCTGGTACGGCTCGGCGGTGCCGTGGGGATAGGCGATGGCGCCCACGCCCATGGTCAGCAGCCCGGCGCCGCCGGCGGCGCGGGCCTCGTAGTAGGCCTGGATGCGCTCGCCGCAGGTGCCGTCGGCCTCGGCGAAGTTGGAGCCCATCGGCGCCATCACGATGCGGTTGCGCACTTCCATCCGGCCGATGCGGCCGCGGCGCAGGAGATTGTCGAAGCTACCCATGGTGCTCAGCCCCGGTTCAGGAAGTCGATGCAGCTGCGGTTGAACAGGTCGGCGTGCTCCACCTGCACCCAGTGGCCGCAGCGGTTGAGCATGATGAAGCGGGCGTCGGGGGCATGGTCGAGAATCTTCATCGCGCCGCTGGCCGGGTTGAAATTGTCGTTGGTGCCCCAGAAGCCCAGGATCGGGCAGCGCAGCTCATGCAGCCGCTCGGTCATGTTGGGCACCAGCATGGTCGAGAACAGGTTGGCCGGCTGGGTCGCCGCCACCTCGGCGCGCTCGGCCAGCAGGGCCTCGTCGAGCTGGGACGGATCGTAAAGCTGGAGCTGCATCACGTGGCGCATCTGCTCCACGCCCATCGGGCCGGCCGCGTAGGTGGCCACCATGCGCTTGATGCCTTCCATCTGGAAATAGGTTTCGCGCTCTTCGACGCCGCCGGGGGCCATCAGGATCAGGCGCTCGACGAGTTCGGGCCGGGCCAGCGCCTGGCCCAGGGCGATCGCGCCGCCGAGCGAGTTGCCCAGCAGGGTGCAGCGCGCGATGCCGAGCACGTCGAGGAAGGCTGACAGCCGGGACATGAAGAAATCCAGGTTGTAGTGGGCGTCGGCCGGCTTGTCCGAGCGGCCGAAGCCGGGCAGGTCGAGCACGATGTTGCGAAAGCCCGCGGCGGCGAAGGCCGGGTAGTTGCCCTTGAAGTTGCTGTGGCCGCTGGCCCCCGGCCCGCTGCCGTGAAGCCACACCACCACCGGCCCCTGGCCCGAGTCCAGGTAATGCAGGCGCATGCCGTCCGGCAACTCGGCGATGCGGGCTTGGGGGGGGTGAAGGTCCTGCAGGGTCATCGGTCGTGTCTCCTGGTGGTCAATCGCCCGAGGGACGGGCTCCAGCTTCGATGCTCCTGCAGGTCGGCGCGCCCCGGCATCGTCCGTTCAGACCAGCCGCGCGGAAGCCCGGCGTAATTAGTCTTTCCGGACGATGTTGCGCAGCCCCGGCAGGCGAATGATGGGCGGAGCAAAAGCATGAAAGCGAAAAAGCAAAAGGGGTGTTCACAGCCCCGCCCACCGCAACCTGCACCACAGACCGGGGAGACATGTGCATGAGCGCAAACGATGCACCACCTAATTTGATTGACCAGACCCAGGGCTGCGTGCCCCGCGAGCTCACCCAGGCCAGGCTGGACCGCCGTGCGGCGGCCAGCGCCCTGATCAAGCCCGGCGACCTCTACACCCTGGCCGACCGCGTGGAGGAGATGGCCCGCCGCCAGGGCGAGCACCCCTTCATAATGTATGGCGAGCAGCGCTTCAGCTACGCCGAGGTGGATGCCCGCGCCAACCAGGTGGCCCACGCCGCCTTCGCCCGCGGCCTGCGCCCGGGTGACGTGTGCGCGCTGGCGATGGAAAACCGGCCGGACTTCTTCTTCACCTGGTTCGGGCTGACCAAGCTGGGTGTCGTGGTGGCCTTCATCAACACCCAGGTCAGCGGCCGCCCGCTGGTGCACGCGCTGGAAACCACCCAGGCCCGTGCCGTGGTGGTGGGCGAGGAATGCCTGGCCAACTTCGCCGCGACCGAAGGCCTGCCCGACGTGCAGCGCTGGTGCATCGCCGATGCCGAGAAGCCCTGCCGGGAGCACGGCAGCGAGCTTGCCGACCGGGCCTTCGACGCCGAAGTGGCCGCCGCGCCGCGTGACGCCTTCCCGCGCAGCCACCGGGCCGCCATCACCGCCGAGACGCCGACCCTGCTGATCTTCACCTCCGGCACCACCGGCCTGCCCAAGGCGGCGCGCTACAGTCACATGCGCTGGCTCAGCTCCGGCGACGTGATGGAGGTGACCATCGGGGCCACGCCGGACGACGTGTTCTACTGCTGCCTGCCCCTCTACCACGGCGCCGCCGCCACCTCGGTGACCTCCACCGCGCTGCGCTCCGGCGCGGCCATCGCGCTGCGCCGCAAGTTCAGCACGCGGGAGTTCTGGAAGGACGTGCGCGAGAAGGGCATCACCGTCTGCCAGTACATCGGCGAGATCTGCCGCTACCTCCTCAACCAGCCGCCCGGCCCCGACGACCGCCAGCACAGCCTGCGCTGCATGATGGGCGCCGGCCTGACGCCGGAGAGCTGGCAGCGCTGGATCGAGCGCTTCGGCAGCGTGCAGATCTTCGAAGGCTGGGGCTCCACCGAGGCCAACACGGCGCTGATCAACGTGGACAACCGCATCGGCTCCTGCGGCCGGGTGCCCTACTGGGAGAAGACCAACTTCCGGCTGGTGCGCTACGACGTCGAGACCGACACCCACCCGCGCGACGACCGCGGCTTCTACCTGCTGTGCAAGCCGGGTGAAGTGGGGGAGGGGCTGGGCTTCATCGTCAACCACCCGCAGATCGGCGGCGGCCGCTTCGAGGGCTATACCTCGGCCGAGGCCACCGAGAAGAAGATCCTGCGCAATGTGTTCCAGGAGGGCGATGCCTTCTGGAGCTCGGGCGATCTGCTGCGCTACGACGAGGACGGCTACTTCTACTTCGTCGACCGCATCGGCGACACCTTCCGCTGGAAGAGCGAGAACGTGTCGACCCAGGAGGTGGCCGACGCGCTCTCCGACTGCCCCGGCGTCGAGCTGATCAACGTGTACGGCGTGCAGGTGCCGGACCATGAAGGCCGCGCCGGCATGGCCGCCATCGTGATGCAGCCCGGCCAGGCCTTCGACCCGGCGGGCTTCTACGCCCTCACCGAGGCGCGCCTGCCCCGCTACGCGGCGCCCCAGTTCGTGCGGGTCTCCCGCGAGGCCGACATGACCGCCTCGTTCAAGCTGCGCAAGGTGGACCTCCAGCGCCAGGGCTACGACCCGACGGCCTTCGACGATCCGCTGTATGTGCGCGACGAGGCTGCCGGCAACTACGTGCCCTGCTCCGACGAGGTGCTGGCCAGGGTGGGCTACGCCCCGTTCCAGGCCGCCTAGGCCCCGTGCGGGTGGGCGCTGCCCGGGCCTTCCCGCCGGGCTGGCGCGTGCCTAGTCCATTTGGACGATGTGTCGCGGATGGCCCTGCCACAGCATTTCCGCACGCGGTTCGGCCCGATCTGCTTGCGGCCGGCGCCCGCCTCAGGCGTGGCGCCGCACCCTGGCCGGGCACGCGCATTCCAGAATACATGGCCCTCGAAGGGCCGGAGGAGACCACATCATGTTCGTCAAAGCCTTTGCCATCAGTGTCGCCCTGAGCGTGCTGGGTGTCAGTCATGCGGATAAGAACGACGGGGCAGCCCGGGACTGTGATGATGCAGACCCGCTCTGCCCGCCGATCCAGGCCGTCGCCACCGGCGTGGGCCACCTGCAGGCCGCGCTGATGGCCCGCTGATCCGCCGTCTGCCCGTCGCCACCGCAGGCCCCCTCTCGCCCCACGGCGGGAGGGGGCCTGTGTGCATTCCGGCCCCGGGGCGGGCGCATCGGAGGGTAGGCAGGCAGGCCTAGTCGATTTGAACGATTGCCCCCTTTCCGCGCTGTGGCATCTTCTCCCCATGGGTCGGCCCGAGCCGGCCAAACCACAAAGGTGAGGAGCACATGGGACTCAAGGGCAATGCAGCAATCGTGGGCGCGGCGCAGTACCGGCCGGAGAAGTATCAGACGGCACCGCGCATGTTCCACCTGGAGCAGGTCGCCGACCTGGCCTCGCGGGCCTTGGCCGACGCCGGCCTGCGCGCCGATGACATCGACGGGCTGGTGATCAACGGCCCGCAGTTCCACGAAGCCTCGGTGTTCGTGCCGGCGATGGCCGCCGAGTACCTGGGCCTCAACCTGAACTTTGCCGAAGTGGTGGACCTGGGTGGCTGCACCTCGGTGGCGATGGTCTGGCGCGCCGCGATGGCCATCGAGATGGGCCTGTGCCAGGCGGTGCTGTGCGTGCTGCCGGCCCGCATGGCGCCCTTCGGGCCCG
>JAKLLM010000192.1 GCA_023150125.1 Zoogloea sp. | reverse complement strand
CACAACCTGCTGGAGCGCCGCAAGAGCCGCGTCGACGCCCTCGCCCAGCACCTCGCCCACCTCGACCCGCGGGGCGTGCTGGCCCGCGGCTACAGCATCACCCGCAACGCCGCCGGCGAGATCGTGCGCGACGCCAGCACGCTGGCGCCCGGCAGCGGGATCCGGGTCGAACTGCACCAGGGCAGCGTGAACGCCACCGTGACGGCCCACGACGGCCCGGCCTCCACCCCGCAAACGCACTCGCCTGCGCAGCCGGATTGTGCAGGCACGTAAATCCCGACTAAAATTGTCGGGCTAACAACCCTGCTTCATAGTCAACAACCCCGGAGAACAAGATGGCTCACACCCTGCCCGAACTGCCCTACGCCAAGAACGCCCTGGCTCCCTTCATTTCCGAAGAAACCCTCGAGTTCCACCACGGCAAGCACCACAACGCCTACGTGGTCAACCTCAACAACCTGATCCCGGGCACCGAGTTCGAGAACCTGTCCCTCGAAGAGATCGTCAAGAAGGCCCCGGCCGGCGGCGTGTACAACAACGCGGCCCAGGTCTGGAACCACACCTTCTTCTGGAGCTGCATGAAGCCGAACGGCGGCGGCGCGCCCACCGGCGCCCTGGCCGACGCCATCAACGCCAAGTGGGGCTCCTTCGACGAGTTCAAGAAGGCCTTCCAGGCCTCCGCCGTGGGCAACTTCGGCTCCGGCTGGACCTGGCTGGTCAAGAAGGCTGACGGCTCCGTCGACATCGTCAACATGGGCGCCGCCGGCACCCCGCTGACCACCGGCGACAAGGCCCTGCTGTGCATCGACGTGTGGGAACACGCCTACTACATCGACTACCGCAACCTGCGCCCGAAGTTCGTCGAGACCTTCCTGAACAGCCTCGCCAACTGGGACTTCGCCGCCGCCAACTTCGCGTAAGTTGCAAAGGCGTCGCCGCGTGAAGGCCCCATGAGCGGGGCCGGAGCGCCAGACAAGGGGAGCCAGCCGGCTCCCCTTTTTATTGGTGCGTGCGGATTCGGCGGCAGGCTCCGCCCCATCGGGGCCGCTGCCCCACGGCCGCGAGCACAAGCCGGGCCCTGTCGCCGCGTTCAGGTCATCCACGCCGGCGGTGCAGCCGCGCACGCGGGGCAGGCCGGTTCGCTGCGGGTCGCCATCCGCCAGGTGTCGTGGGTTTCCCGGAAAGCCGTGGCCGGGCGGGCGAGGCAGAACGGGCACAGGGCCACCGCCGTCGGTGAGAAGCACGGCGCCGCGTCGTTGATCTCGGCCACCCGATCGGGCGCCACCCCGAAGCTTTCGCCGATGCGGGGCGATATGACCACCCCGTGCAGCTGCGCCCGCAGCGCGTCCCAGCGCTCGCGCAGGACATCCCAGTTGCGTTCGTCGTAGGTGCCCCGGAACACCACCGGCCGCACCAGGATGCGGGGCCACGGCGCGTCGCAAGGGCCCTGGCCGAGGCGCTCGCCGAGCTGCCGCTCCCACAGGCTGTCGACCCGATCGACGCGGCCGATCTGCTGCTCGACGACGCCGGGGTTCCACTCCGGGTGGAGCAGCACCACCGTCCTGCAGGCCCGGTGCAGGTTGAGCCCCTCCCGCCCCACCAGCGACTGGGCCACCAGCACCCGCGGATGGCTGCCGGGCCGGTTGAAGGCCAGTTGCAGGAAGCGCCGGGTCTGGGGCTCGGTGCCGCCGTACATCAGCCGGGCGAAGCCGCCTTCGGGGCGGTTGAACTCCTCGTGCAGGCGCGCCTTCAAGGTTTCCCAGAGGGCGCCTGCGGCGGTGTCGGTGAGCGCCTGATCGCTCTCCTCGTCGTCGTCCTGCGGCTCGCAGACGGCGTCGAGGAGCGCCGCGAAGGCGCGGGCCACAGAGCCCGCCGAGCTGGCATCACGCTCACCGGCGGCCAGCTCGTGCAAGGCCTGGGCGACCAGCGCGAGGGCGCCACTGGCCTGGCCGCCTTCCTGCGCCACGGCCTGGCCAAAGGCCTCGAAGACCTTGCGCGAGCGCCCCTGGCCCGGCAGGCCGGCATCGAGCCGCTCCAGCAGGCCGGTACGAAAATCTCGCCGGCGGTTGTCCAGCTCCCGGTACTGGCGTCTCAACTGCTGGTCGAGCGCCTGCCTGTCCGCCGCACCGGCCAGGCCGAGCTGGCGGTGGGCCGCCTGGACGGCCGTCCATTCGGCGTCATGGACCTTGGCCTGGGCCCACGGCTCGCCGGCATCGAGGGCCCGCAGCATCTGGCGGGCGTTGAGCAGGCGCTCGAGGGCCTGCAGCGGCAGCGTGAAGCGCCCGAACACCAGCACCTTCTCGCCGGCGCCGGTCACCTCATCGATCGCCTCCACCGCCGCCAGCAGCGCCGGATGTTCGTAAAGCGGGTCGCCGTCGGTAGCGAAAGCCCCGCCGATCACCTCCCGCCACCAGGCGGCCCGCTGCGCGCGCTTGTCGGCGGCGGTCGCCCCGGCCTCGGGCACAGCGCCCTCCTCCAGCCCGCCGTCGCAGAGCTCGGCAGCGAGCTGGTGGCGATCCTTGTCCGCGTCGCGCCGCACCTGATCGATCAGGGTGGCGACACCGTGGCCGCTGCCCATCGTCAGGCGCAGGCGCTTCGAGAAGGAGTCGTCGCTTCCCCGCGAGACCACCGACAGGGCCTCGGCCGCGCAGACCGCCTGCTTCCAGGCGGGGCCCAGGTGGAGGGTGTCGACGGAAACCTCCCGCTCCTCCCGGTAGGCATGGAAGGGCAGCCCGGTGTGCGCGGCGAAGGCCTGCACGGCGCCCACCTCACGCTTGTCCCGGCGCAGCAGGAAGGCCTTCAGCGCCGCCTGGAACGCCGCCGCCGCGGCGCGGAAACGCTCCAGGGCCGCCGGGCTGTCGGGCGACTGGCGGACCCGCAGGCAGGCCTTCGCGTAGCGTTCGAAGATGTCGCCCTCGGCGCCGGAGAGCGCGGCCGCATCCACGCCGATGCGCCGCAGCGTCTGGCGCCACTGGTCCACGTCGAGCTCCACCGGCGTCGCCGTCATCGCCAGATGCCGCACCGCGTCGCCCGCCAGCACCACGCCGTCGAGGATGCGCGACAGGCCGCTGTCGCTGCCGCGGCTCTTGTGGGCTTCGTCGATGATCACCAGGTCGAACACCCCCAGGCCCAGCCCGACGACCCGCTCGAGATCGGGCCGCAGCCCCTCGTGGCGCCGGTAGCTGGCACCGTCCAGCGCCGCCTGCCAGTCGGTGCGGGTGACGAGCTCGGCGAGCAGGCGGGCAGCCGGGTTCGAGCCCGGCTGCGTGCCGACGGCGTCGACGATGCTGCGGGCGGCGCCCTGCACCCAGCTGTCGGCGAGCTTCTCGTGGCGCCACCGCAGGCTGTGCGGATGGGCGGCCTTGCGCGCCCAGGCAAGCACCGCCGGCAGCAGCGCCCAGCGCCAGGGCTCGCAGCCCGGGCCCAGCCGCCAGTGGGTGAAGGCGTGGGACAGCAGCACCACGTCCTGCTCGAACCACGGGGCCTCCTCGGGCCCCTCCGGCGCCCACACCGAGAGGTACTGCCACAGGGTGCGCAGCAGGTCGGGCGCTGCCACGCCGCCGTCACGCAGCTCGGCGCGCCACTGGAAGCCCAGCCCCGGTGGCACCAGGATCGCCACCCGCCCGCCTGCGGCGATCACGCTGCGGGCCAGGGCCACCGCGATCCGCGTCTTGCCCATGCCCACCTCGTCGGCGATCACCACGCCGTTCCTGGGCAGCCGCGCGGCGATGCCCCGCAGGCTGGCGCACTGGCCGTCGTTGAGGGGCCAGCCTGGCCGGCCCTGCGATTCGGCGAGGGCCTCCAGCTCACGGCCAACCGCCATCCAACCCTTGAAACGCTGCTTCATCGCACCCCCGCTCCGATCCCCTGCAAGCCGCCAACGCCCCACTTCTCCTCCAGCCGGGCCAGCAGCGCCACGTACATTTCCCCCTCCCGCGTGCCGTCCGCCTCGGCAAAATCGGGCCGGAAGGCTGCGCCGCGCAGCGGGCTCAGGGGGTTGAGGCCGAGCGCCTGGAAGTACGCGACCACCGGGCTCCCGGCGATCCGTGCCAGGGTCTGCTCCAGACGCGCGCACCAGGCCGGCCAGTCGGCGCGGGCCAGGGCGGTCTGCTTGGCGGCGATGTTCTCGATGAGCTCCATCATCTGGCGCACCGGGTAGGGCGCCACGCCGCCTGCCCCGCCACCGCCGCCGCCTTCGTCATAGTCGTCACCCTCGTCGCCGGCGCCGTCGTCCGCGCCGGGCGGGCGGTCGTCGTCGGGCGCCGCGGGGAAGCCCATCAGCGCCCACCAGGCCTCCTCGAAGCCCAGGCTGGCGAGGTCGGTGGCGGCCAGCCGCCCGAACTCGTCCATCACCGGCACCAGGCACTCCCGCGCCCGGCCGGCGTCCTGCCAGCTCAGCCGCACCTGGCGCGGCCGCGACGCCGGCCACAGGAAGCCGTCGTCCGCCCGCACGCAGGGCGTGCCCGCGGCGTCGAGCACTGCCAGCCCATCCGGCATGGGGCCATCCGCCTGCAGCAGGCCCCCCTCCTCCCGGGCCGTCCACACCAGCCAGGCCAGCGGCGGCGCCACATGGGCCTCGCCCGGCTCGGGCATGTCGGCGCCGGCGGCGGGTGGTGCCTCAGGGCTTACCTTGTCGTTCCGCTGCAGGGGCAGCAGGTTGGTGACCAGCGTCGCCGCTGCCTGCTGCCCGCCGCGGGGCCACTCGAGGCCTTCTGGCGCGAAGACCACGCCGGTCTCCAGGTTGCCGCCGTGGGCCGACATCGGGCTGGCGAAACCGGGGCCGGTGAGGTTGCCGGAGCCCAGATACACCCATGCGCCGCCGCAGGCCGCCGAGTTGCTGCGCTCTCGCGCGCTGAACAGGAACTTGGCGTGCAGGCTGCGCTGGGCATGGCGCCCGAAGACCACCTCCATCGGCGCCGCCGGCCGCAGCGACCAGCCGGCGTCGTTGATCGCCCTGACCGCCCCGGCCACTGCCTGGCAGGCCAGCGGGTTGATGAACACGTCGATCGTCGCCGAGGCGGTCAGCAGGCCCGCCCCACGCAGGGCCGCGACGATGGCGGCGAGCACACCTGGCACCTGAGTGGCATTCGCCCCCGTGGCCGATTCGAAGAAGCCCGAGCCCATCGCCAGGTAGTTGCGCGCGCCCTCCCCCGCCTGGGCCAGCACCCGGGGCGCCAGCTGTTCGAGGAGCGACTGCCGCCGGTTGTCGATGAAGCGGCTGCGCGGCCCGGCCAGGGCCACGCAGCGGGCGGCCCATTCGGCGAGGCTGTCCCGCGCCGCCACCGTCTCGCCATGGCGATGGCGGCCCGAGCGGCCGGCGTCGAGTAGGCGCAGGTCGAACAGGCCCTGGAGGAAACCCAGCAGTTCCCAGGCGGCCTTCAGGTCGGCGCAGCGCTCGGCCAGCTCACCGCCGCCGTGGCCCGCGAGCTCGGCGGAATCGACGTCCATCGACCAGGCCAGATCCAGGCTCTCCTCGACGGTCTGGCGTGTCCAGTTGCCGGTGGACACGATCAGGCGCAGACGCCACGCGCCGTCCCCGGGCCCGCGAAAACCCAGCAGCGCGAACTTGGCGTGGAGCAGCCGGAAGGGCCGCGCGTCGGCCCGGCGCAGCGGCAGGTGGGCTACCCCCGGCACATCCACCGGGCCAATGGCCGGCTGGCCCGGGTCGAGGATCAGCGCCAGCGAGATACGCCCGCGGTGGGCCCGCTGGCCCGCGGTCTCCAGCGTGAAGCGCTCCACCGCCTGGTTCAGGAAGTCGGCATCGGCCGAGTAGCCGCACAGCCAGCCAAAGACGCCCTGGTGATCCGGCGGCGCATCGAAGAGCTGGGCCAGGGAAGGCGGACACAGCGGTTTTTCAGACATGAGCGGCCTCCCCGCCAGCCGGCAGCAGCCATGCATCCATCAGCCCGTCGAGGTCGAGGCCGAGCCACCACAGGTTGTGGATGCGGTGTGAGATGCCCGCCGGCCAGGCCGGGTCGTCCGGCGGCGGCGCGGCGTCGGGGGCGGGCGACTCGGCGTCGGCGTCCCGCACGCCCCCCCGGAAGGCCGGCCCCGGGCAGGCCTGGTCACCCAGCCGGCGCAGGATGCGCCCGTCCCGGTCGAGCAGGTGGCCGAGCACCTCGGCGTCGGACGGAGCAATGCACTCGGTGCAGAAGCGCCGCGCCTCCGCGGCCGGATGGCCGCTGCGCAGGAAGGCCGCCGCCGCGTCGCGCAGGGTGGCCAGCCCGGCCTGGACGGGCCGCGGCAGCACACCACCGATCGCCACCCGCCGCTCCGGCGTGGCGATCTCCAGCTCCAGCGCGTCGAGCACCGCCAGCGCCGCATCGCGGGCGATGAAGAACAGCGCCCCGGCGTG
>JAKLLM010000191.1 GCA_023150125.1 Zoogloea sp. | reverse complement strand
ACGTGTTCGCCCCTACGGATCACCTCTCCGGCGTTCAGCTGCGGCCGGCGTAGTTCTTGTCGAGCCAGTCGCGGTAGGCGCCGCTTTGCACGTGGGCAACCCAGTCCTGGTTGGCGAGGTACCACTCGACGGTCTTGCGGATGCCGGTTTCAAACGTCTCGGCCGGGCGCCAGCCGAGTTCGCGCTCGATCTTGCGGGCGTCGATGGCGTAGCGGCGGTCGTGGCCGGGGCGGTCGGTGACGTAGGTGATGAGGCGGCTGTAGCTGCCGGCGGCGTCGGGCTTGAGCTCGTCGAGGAGCGCGCAGAGGGTGTGGACGATCTCGATGTTGGGCTTCTCGTTCCAGCCGCCGACGTTGTAGACCTCGCCGGGCTTGCCGGCCTGCAGGATGGCGCGGATGGCGCTGCAGTGGTCGGTGACGTAGAGCCAGTCGCGGATCTGCTGGCCGTCGCCGTACACCGGCAGCGGCTTGCCGGCCAGCGCGTTGGCGATCATCAGCGGGATGAGCTTCTCGGGGAAGTGGTACGGGCCGTAGTTGTTGGAGCAGTTGCTGGTGGTGACCGGCAGCCCGTAGGTGTGGTGCCAGGCGCGCACGAGGTGGTCGGAGGCGGCCTTGCTGGCGGAGTACGGGCTGTTGGGCTCGTAGGTCTTGGTTTCAGAAAAGGCCGGATCCGTGGGGCCCAGCGAGCCGTACACCTCGTCGGTGCTCACGTGGTGGAAGCGGAAGGCGGCCTTGGCTTCGGCGTCCAGCCCCATCCAGTGGCCGCGGGCGGCTTCGAGGAGGGTGAAGGTGCCGTTCACATTGGTGCGGATGAAGTCGCCCGGGCCGTGGATGCTGCGGTCGACGTGGCTCTCGGCGGCAAAGTGGACGATGGCGCGGGGCTGGTGCTCGGCGAGCAGGCGGTCGATGAGCTCCCGGTCGCAGATGTCGCCGTGCACGAAGATGTGGCGGGCGTCGCCCTTGAGCGAGGCGAGGTTCTCGAGGTTGCCCGCGTAGGTCAGGGCGTCGAGGTTGACGACCGGCTCGTCTCAGTTGCGGAGCCAGTCCAGAACGAAGTTTGCGCCAATGAAGCCGGCGCCGCCGGTGACGAGAATCATCGAGAATCCTTGATTGGTAAGCGGTTCAACGGGTAGCTCGACATTATGGCATCCCGCACGGGTAAGGATCCGCTGCATTCCACACACCGGGCAAGGGGAAACACACGGAAACAGGGGTCAATCTGGGCAGCAGTCCTGCCGTAAAGGCTCCACAGGCACTTTCAACCCGGCTCCTGCCGCACCGGGCCCTACTTATTCCGCAGGGACGAGACCGCCACGATGAAGCCGTTCCGCCACGAAGTCCCCGAGCGCCTGCTGCAGGGCATCATCGCCCCGACCCTGCTCGCGCTGCTCATCACGCTGGTGCTGGGCGCGATCATCATCTCGCGCATCGACGCGGCCCACAGCCAGGCCCAGGGGGTCTCCTTCGTGCTCGAGACGAGTGAGATCACCCTCAAGATCGAGGAGCGCTTCAAGGCCTACCGCCAGGTCCTGCGCGGGGCGCGGGCCTTGTTTGCGGCCTCCCAGGTGGTGACCCGCGACGAATGGCGCCGTTACGTGACCTCCCTGCGCCTGCACGTGGATTACGCGGGCATCCAGGGCGTCGGTTTCGCCCAGGCCATCCCCGCCGCCGAGCTGGCCGAACACGAGCGGCGCGTCCGGGCCGAGGGCTTTCCGGACTACCGAGTGACGCCCCCGGGCCAGCGGGAGGAGTACACCTCGATCGTCTTTCTCGAGCCCTTCGACTGGCGCAACCAGCGGGCCTTCGGCTACGACATGTTCTCGGAGCCGGTGCGCCGCGAGGCGATGGCGCGGGCCCGTGGCCTCGGCGTGCCGGCCCTCACGGGCAAGGTGCGCCTCGTGCAGGAGACCAGCACCGACGTCCAGTTCGGCGTGCTGCTCTATCTCCCGGTGTTCCGCCAGAACCAGCCCCTCGGCACCCCGGCCGAGCGGGAGCGTGCGCTTGTCGGCTGGGTGTATAGCCCTTTCCGCCTCGGCGACCTGCTCACCGGCACCCTGGGCGACGCCGGCCAGCACCTGCGCATCCGCATCTTCGACGGCCACGACCTGACGCCCGACACATTGCTCTTCGACAGCCGCCCCGGCGGCAATCCGCCCGACAGCCCGCTCCAGCGCAAGACCCTGCTCGAGCTGGACAGCCGGGTGTGGACGCTGGTTTTCGACCACACGCCCGGCTCCGCTGCCCGCAGCCACGCCCCGCTGCTGGAGAAGCTGGCCGTGGTACTGATCGGCGGCCTCTTCGTCCTGCTCACGGCCGCCTTCTGCGTCTCGCGCCAGCGCACCCGCGAGCTGGCGCGCACGAGCGCGTCCCTGCGGGCCAGCGAGGCGCGCTACAGCTCGCTGATCAACCTGTCCCACGACGGCATCGCGGCCCTCGACGACGAGATGCGCTTCGTCTTCATCAACCCGCGCCTGGCCCACATGCTGGGCTACACCCAGGACGCGCTGCTGGGCCGCAGCTTCGACTCGCTCTACCCGAGCCACGACCTGGGCAGCGGCCAGACGCTCTCGGAGCGCCTCGCCCGGGGCCACGCGACCAGCTTCGAGCAGCAGCTGGTCAAGGCCGACGGCAGCCTGCTCACCGCCATCGTCGCCGACACCCCCGACCTGGACGAGGAAGGCCACCTGCGCGGCGTGATCGTGACCCTCACCGACATCTCCGAGCGCAAGGCAGCCGAGCAGCGCGTGCATTACCTCGCCACCCACGACTCCCTCACCGGCCTCGCCAACCGGCCGATGTTCATGGAGCACCTCAACACCAGCCTGCTCATCGCGCGCCGCCACAAGACCCGCTTCGCCGTGCTGTTCCTCGACCTCGACCGCTTCAAGGAAGTCAACGACACCTTCGGCCACGCGGCGGGCGACGCCCTGCTCGTCGAAACCGCCCAGCGCCTGCGCCACTGCCTGCGCGCCAGCGACCTGCCGGCCCGCCAGGGCGGCGACGAGTTCATGGTGCTGCTGCACGACATCAAGACCGAAGTCGAGGCCCTGGGCGTGGCCGACAAGATCCGCCAGGCCATCGACCGGCCCTTCCAGGTGGAGGGGCACGAATGCAGCGTGGCAGTGAGCATCGGCATCGCTCTCTACCCGGACGACGGCGAAGACGCCGAAGCCCTCACCCGCCGGGCCGACGAGGCGATGTACCGGGCCAAGATGTCCGGCCGCGGCCGGGGCGCAGCGAGCCGCCCGCACGCGGGACGCCCCAGCGGCTAAAATGCCGGATGCGCAACGCCGCCATCCGAGCGGCGCCCAAACCAGGAGACCTCATGTCCCGCCACACCAAGATCGTCGCCACCCTCGGCCCTGCCTCCTCCGACCTCGCCACCCTCGAACGCCTCGTCCAGTCGGGCGTCGACGTGGTGCGGCTCAACTTTTCCCACGGCACGGCGGAAGACCACATCAAGCGGGCCAACCAGATCCGCGACGCGGCCCAGCTGGCCGGCCGGCCGGTGGGCATCCTGGCCGACATGCAGGGCCCCAAGATCCGGGTCGGCAAGTTCCTGGATGGCAAGATCACCCTGCAGCGGGAGGCCGAGTTCATCCTCGACGCCAAACTCGCCGAGCCCGGCAACGCCCAGCGCGTCGGCCTCGACTACAAGGACCTGCCCCGCGACGTGAAGCCCGGCGACGTGCTGCTGCTGGACGACGGGCGGCTCAAGCTGGCCGTCGAGCGCGTCCTCGGCCACGAGATCCACACCCGCGTGAAGGTGGGCGGCGAGCTCTCCAACAACAAGGGCATCAACCGCCAGGGCGGCGGCCTCACCGCGCCGGCGCTCACCGCCAAGGACATGGACGACATCAAGACCGCCGCGCAGATCGGCGTCGACTTCGTCGCCATCTCGTTTCCCAAGGGCGCCGCCGACATGTACATGGCCCGCCAGCTGCTGCGCGCCGCCGGCAGCAGCGCGGTGCTGATCGCCAAGATCGAGCGCACCGAGGCCGTCGCCAACCTCGAGGAGATCCTCGACGCCTGCGACGGCATCATGGTGGCCCGCGGCGACCTCGCCGTGGAGGTGGGCGACGCCGCCGTGCCGGCCCTGCAGAAGCGCATGATCCGCCTCGCCCGCGAGAAGAACAAACTCGCCATCACCGCCACCCAGATGATGGAATCGATGATCCACAGCCCGGTGCCGACCCGCGCCGAGGTCTCCGACGTGGCCAACGCCGTGCTCGACGGCACCGACGCCGTCATGCTGTCGGCCGAGACCGCCTCCGGCAAGTTTCCGGTCGAGGTGGTCGAGTCCATGTCGCGGATCTGCCTGGAGGCCGAGAAATCCGCCGAGGTCACGATGGACCGCGACTTCCTCGACCGCGTGTTCACCCGCATCGACCAGTCCATCGCGATGGCCGCCATGTGGACGGCCTACCACCTCAAGGTCAAGGCCATCGCCTCGCTCACGCAAACCGGCTCCACCGCGCTGTGGATGAGCCGCCTCAACAGCGGCGTGCCGATCTACGCCCTGACCCCCGAGATCGGCTCCCGCAACCAGATGACCCTCTACCGCGAGGTCTACCCGCTGCTGATGTCCCAGATCCACGCCGACCGCGACGTGCTGCTGTGGGAGGCCGAGCAGATCCTGCTCGAACAGGGCGTGGTCGACTACGGCGACCTCATCGTGCTCACCATCGGCGAGCCCATCGGCGCCGCCGGCGGCACCAACACCATGAAGATCGTGCGCGTCGGCGACACCCCGAAGCCCGGGCCGGTGTGACCCGCAACACAATTTGGGGCACGCAGGCGCGCGTGAGTCGCGCAGGCGTCATGCCGGCTTGGTAGAATCGCGGTTTTTAAGTCCTTACCCGGCCGGGCGCCCGGCCTTCGGAGAGAAAAGTCATGTCCCTCGTTTCCATGCGTCAGCTTCTCGATCACGCCGCCGAGTTCGGCTATGGTCTGCCCGCGTTCAACGTCAACAACCTCGAACAGGTCCAGGCCATCATGGAAGCCGCTGCGGAAACCGACAGCCCGGTGATCATGCAGGCCAGCGCCGGCGCCCGCAAATACGCCGGCGAGGCCTTCCTGCGCCACCTTATCGACGCCGCCGTCGAAGCCTACCCGCACATCCCGGTGGTCATGCACCAGGACCACGGCCAGTCCCCCGCGATCTGCATGGGCGCCATCCGCTCCGGCTTCTCGTCGGTGATGATGGACGGCTCCCTGATGGAAGACGGCAAGACCCCGTCCTCCTATGAATACAACGTCGACGTCACCCGCCGCGTGGTCGAGATGTCCCACGCCATCGGTGTCAGCGTCGAAGGCGAGCTGGGCTGCCTGGGCTCCCTCGAAACCGGCCAGGCCGGCGAGGAAGACGGCATCGGTGCCGAAGGCACCCTCGACCACTCCCAGATGCTCACCGACCCCGACCAGGCCGCCGACTTCGTCAAGCAGACCAACGTCGACGCCCTCGCCATCGCCATCGGCACCAGCCACGGCGCCTACAAGTTCACCCGCAAGCCCACCGGCGACATCCTGGCCATCGAGCGCATCAAGGAGATCAACGCCCGCATCCCCAACACCCACCTGGTGATGCACGGCTCGTCCTCCGTGCCGCAGGATCTCCTCGAGATCATCCGCGAGTACGGCGGCGACATGAAGGAAACCTACGGCGTGCCGGTCGAAGAGATCGTCCGCGGCATCAAGTACGGCGTGCGCAAGATCAACATCGACACCGACATCCGCCTCGCCATGACCGGCGCGATCCGCAAGTTCTTCGTCGAAAACCCCTCCAAGTTCGACCCGCGCGAGTTCCTCAAGCCCGCCCGCGAGGCCGCCAAGCTGGTCTGCAAGGCCCGCTTCGAAGCCTTCGGCACCGCCGGCAACGCCAGCAAGATCAAGCCGATCGGCCTCGACAAGATCGCCGCGGCCTACAAGAGCGGTGCCCTGAACCAGATCGTCCGCTAAGCAGTCGTAACAAGGGCCGGGTCTTCCGGCCCTTTTTTCTTACGGCTCGTCTCACTCGAAAGGCCCACCGATGGCAGCCCCCTGGTCGGCGCTGTTCAGCGCCATCCCCTGGTCCGACGTCATCGCCCACGCGCCCACCGTCGCCAAGGGCGCCAAAAAGCTGTGGCAGAAGGTCGGCAAGCGCCCGGCCGCCGATGACACCCCCGCCGACGTGCCGGCAGCGCCCGCCGGCGCCAGCCCCGAGGCCCGGCTCGCCGCCCTCGAGGCCCGCCTCGCCGAATCCGGGCTGCGCCAGCAGGAAAGCGCCGAGCTCCTCGCCGCGCTGGCCGCCCAGAACGCCGACCTCGTGCGCGCCGTCGACGAACTCCAGCGTCGCACCCGCCTGCTCGGCGCGCTGCTCGGCCTCGCCCTGCTGATCG
>JAKLLM010000190.1 GCA_023150125.1 Zoogloea sp. | reverse complement strand
GCAATCGGGATTGCCGCGCTGCTTTTTCTGGCGCTCAAGGTGGGCAGCATCTCCGGGTCGGGCATCCAGTCGCCCTATACCCTCAGCGCCCATTTCGACAACATCGGCGGGCTCAAGGTGCGCGCGCCGGTCAAGAGCGCCGGCGTGCTGGTGGGGCGCGTCGAGGAAATCCGCTACGACAATGAACGCTTCCAGGCCGAGGTGGTCTTCACCGTCGACGGGCGCTATAAATTCCCTGTAGACACCTTCGCCAACATCCTGACTTCCGGCCTGCTCGGCGAGCAGTACATCGGCCTCGACCCCGGCGGTGAAGAGAAAAGCCTTGCGCCGGGCGAGGTCATCAAGAAAACCCAGTCGGCCGTTGTACTCGAAAAGCTGATCAGCCAGTTCATGTTCGACAAGGCGGCCGACAGCGGCTCTGCCCCCGCCAAGTGAGGCCGGGGTGAAACCAACGGAGAGCGCCGGGCAGCCTGCCGGCAGCACGATGATGAAGAACAACAAAAGCAAACTTCAGATGCGGGGTCTTCTGCGCGGCATCGCAAGCGTGGCTCTCGGCTTTGGCCTGACGGCCTGCGCGTCCACCGGCGGCCACCCCAAGGACCCCCTCGAGCCCCTCAACCGGGCCACCTTCCAGTTCAACGAGCAGGCCGACCGCTTCGTGATCCGCCCGGTGGCGCAGGTCTACGACTACGTGCCGCTGCCGGTCAAGACGGTGGTGGGCAACTTCTTCGGCAACCTGGGCGATGTGTGGATCGGGGTGAACAACCTGCTCCAGGGCAAGGTGGCGGAAGCCCTCTCCGATGGCGGGCGGGTGCTGGTGAACAGCACGGTGGGCCTCTTCGGCGCGTTCGACATCGCCACCGAGCTGGGCCTCGAGAAGCATGACGAAGACCTCGGCCAGACCCTCGGCGTGTGGGGCGTGGGCGAAGGGCCCTTCCTGGTGCTGCCCATCCTCGGTTCGAGCAACTTCCGCGACACGCTGGGGCTGGTGGGCGACCTCTACGCCGACCCGGTGATCCAGCACAAGGAGGTCGCCACCCGCAACTCGGCGACTGGCCTGCGCCTGGTCCACAAGCGCAGCGTGCTGCTGGGGGCCGACACCACAGCCGAACAGGCGGCCCTCGACAAATACTCGTACATGCGCAGCTTCTACATGCAGTACCGTCTCAACCAGGTGTACGACGGCAGCCCGCCGCGGGTGAAAGACTTTGATGACGAAGACGCGCGGGCCGACGAGCCTGCCGGCCCGGCCGTCGCGGTCGGAACGACTTTGCCCAACCTCGCCACGAAAGAAAGCCAGGAATGACCAAGACCCTCTCGCTGCTTGCCGCGCTGGCCCTCAGCCTCGGTGTCCAGTTTGCCGCCTTTGCCAACACCATCGCCCCTGACGCCCTCGTCAAGGGCGTCACCGACGACGTGATCGCCATCGTGCGCCAGGACAAGGCGATCCAGTCGGGCGACACCCGCAAGGCCGTCGAGCTCGTCGAGACCAAGGTGCTGCCTTACTTCGACTTCGCCCACATGACCCGCCTCGCGGTGGGCAAGGACTGGCGCCAGGCCAACCCGGAGCAGAAGGCCGCGCTGACCCAGGAGTTCAAGACCCTGCTGGTGCGCACCTATTCCAACGCGCTCACCCAGTACCGCAACCAGGTGATCGACTTCAAGCCCCTCAAGGCAAAGCCCGAAGACACCGACGTGGTCGTCCGCACCGAGGTGCGCCAGGCCGGCGCCAAGCCGGTGCAGATCGACTACGCCCTCGACAAGCAGGGCGACGGCTGGAAGGTTTACGACGTGATGGTGGCTGGCGTCAGCCTCGTCACCAACTACCGCGACAGCTTCGGCCAGGAAGTCCGGGCGGGCGGCATCGACGGCCTGATCAAGTCGCTCAAGGACAAGAACAAGCAGCTCGAATCCACGGTCCAGGCCAAGAAATGATCCACCTCGAGGGCGCCCGCCTGGCCGTCTCCGGCCCGCTCACCATCGCCACCGTCGCGACGCTGGAGAACGAGGGCGTGGCCCGGGTGACCGAGGCCGACCGGGTCGTCGACCTGTCGGGCGCCGGCTCCGTCGATTCCGCCGCGCTGGCCCTGCTGCTCAGCTGGACGCGTGCCGCCAAGGGGGCGGGGCGCAAGCTTTCCATCGTCGGGGCGCCGCCGGCGCTGCTCAGCCTGGCCGCCCTCTACGACGTCGATGCCATCCTGCCGCTGGCGCGCTGAGCGCGCCCGCCGGCCTTTTCGTTCCGATCTCCCATGACTCCTGCGATCCGCATTGCCGGCGTCACCAAGCGTTTCCGCTCCCTGCAGGCTCTTGCCGGGGTGGATCTCGAGGTGGCGCAGGGCGAATTCTTCGGGCTGCTCGGCCCCAACGGCGCCGGCAAGACCACCCTGATCTCGTCCCTGTCCGGCCTCGCCCGGCCCGACAGCGGCACTCTCGAAGTGATGGGCCACGACGTCGTCCGTGACTACCGTGCCGCCCGCATGGCCCTCGGCGTGGTGCCCCAGGAGCTCGTCTTCGACCCGTTTTTCTCGGTGCGCGAGATGCTGGTGCTGCAATCCGGCTACTTCGGGCTCAAGAAGAACGACGACTGGATCGACGAGATCCTCCACCACCTCGACCTCACCACCAAGGCCAACGCCAACATGCGCATGCTCTCGGGCGGCATGAAGCGGCGCGCGCTGGTGGCCCAGGCCCTGGTGCACCGGCCGCCGGTGATCGTCCTCGACGAGCCCACCGCCGGCGTCGACGTTGAGCTCCGCCAGGGCTTGTGGACCTTCATCCGCAAGCTCAACCAGGACGGCCACACCATCGTGCTGACCACCCACTACCTCGAAGAGGCCGAAACCCTGTGCGGGCGCATCGCCATGCTCAAGGCCGGCCGCATCGTGGCCCTCGACACCACCGCCAACCTGCTCCAGCGCTTCGCCAGTCACACCCTGCAGGTCAAGCTGGCGGCGCCCGTGACGCTGCCGCCGCTCTTGGCGGCCAAGCTGCTGCGCGAGGTGGCCGGCGGGCTGGAGTTCGGTTTCGAGCATTTCGACGACGTGGCCGACATCCTGGCCGGCGTGCGCGCCGCCGGCGGCTCCATCGTCGACATGGCCCTCGGCAAGCCCGACATGGAGCAGGTCTTCGTCGGCATCATGAACCAGAACTGAGGCACGCCATGGAAGGTTTCAAGACCCTGCTCTACAAGGAGTGCCTGCGTTTCTGGAAGGTCGGCTTCCAGACGGTGCTCTCCCCGGTGCTAACCGCGGTGCTCTACCTGCTGATCTTCGGTCATGTGCTTGAAGACCATGTCCAACCCTTTCCGGGCGTCAACTACACGGCCTTCCTGGTGCCCGGCCTGGTGATGATGACGGTGTTGCAGAACGCCTTCGCCAACAGCTCATCGTCGCTGATCCAGAGCAAGATCACCGGCAACATCGTGTTCGTGCTGCTGCCGCCGATCTCGTACCGCGAGTTCTACGCCGCCTACGTGATCGCCGCGGTGCTGCGCGGCGCCATGTGCGGCGCCGGCGTGCTGCTGGCGGCGCTGCCCTTCGTGTCCTTCGACATCGCCCAGCCCGGCTGGATCCTTGCCTTCACGCTGCTCGGCGGCGCCTTCCTGGCCAGCCTGGGGGTGATCGCCGGCATCTGGGCCGACAAGTTCGACCAGCTGGCGGCCTTCCAGAACTTCCTGATCATGCCGCTCACGATGCTGTCGGGGGTGTTCTACTCGATCCACTCGCTGCCGGCTTTCTGGCAGGGGGTGTCGCATTTCAATCCGTTTTTCTTCATGATTGACGGTTTCCGCTATGGTTTCTTCGGTGTCTCGGACGTCTCTCCGTGGACGAGCATCGGAGTCGTGTTGACCTGTTTTGTCGTGCTCGCGGTGGTCACCCTGCAGATGCTTGCCCGGGGCTACAAGCTGCGCGCCTGAGGATTGGTATAAAAATGTTTGAAGCAACTGAAATCGAGCGGCTGATCGCCGCGGGCCTCGAATGCGACTTCCTGCAGATCGAGGGTGACGACGGCACCCACTTCACCGGCATCGTGGTCAGCCCGGCCTTCGAGGGCAAGCGCCGGGTGCAGCAGCACCAGGCCGTCTACGCCACCCTCGGCAAGCTGATGGGCAACGAGATCCACGCCCTCCAACTCAACACCTACACGCCTGCCCAATGGGCCGAACTCATCAAGGAACTGGGCTGAGAGCCCGCTGATCCATGGATAAACTGCTCATCGAGGGCGGCGTCCGCCTGTCCGGCGAGATCGCCATCTCCGGCGCCAAGAACGCCGCGCTGCCCATCCTGTGTGCGGCGCTGCTGGCCACCGAGCCCGTCACCTTCACCAACGTGCCGCGTCTCAACGACGTGAACACCCTGCTGCGCCTCCTCGAACAGATGGGCGTCAAGGTGAGCCGCGACGGTGACGCCGTGACGCTCGACGCCAGCGGCGTGGACAAGCCGATGGCCTCCTACGAGATGGTCAAGACCATGCGCGCCTCCATCCTGGTGCTCGGCCCGCTGGTGGCGCGCTTCGGCGAGGCCCAGGTGAGCCTGCCCGGCGGCTGCGCGATCGGCGCCCGCCCGGTGGATCAGCACATCAAGGGCCTGCAGGCGATGGGCGCGGCGGTCAGCGTCGAGCACGGCTACGTGCACGCCAAGGTGCCGCGCCTCAAGGGCGCCCGCATCTTCACCGACATGGTCACCGTCACCGGCACCGAGAACCTCATGATGGCGGCCTGCCTGGCCGATGGCGAGACCGTCATCGAGAACGCGGCCCGCGAGCCCGAGGTCGTCGACCTGGCCAACTGCCTGGTGGCGATGGGTGCGCAGATCTCCGGCGCCGGTGGCGACGTGATCCGCATCCGCGGCGTGGAAAAGCTCCACGGCGCCACCCACCGGGTGATGCCCGACCGCATCGAGACCGGCACCTACCTGTGCGCTGCGGCAGTGACCGGCGGCGAAGTGCGCCTCACCGGCACCTCGGCGAGCTACCTCGACGCGGTCATCGACAAGCTGATGGACGCCGGCTGCGAGATCACCGCCGAGCGCGACGCGATTCGCCTCAAGGCGCCGGCCCGCCTCACCGCGGTGAGCCTGCGGACCTCGCCGTACCCGGCCTTCCCGACCGACATGCAGGCCCAGTTCATGGCCATCAACGCGGTCGCCGACGGCACCGCGGTGATCCGCGAGACGATCTTCGAGAACCGCTTCATGCACGCGGTCGAGCTGCAGCGCCTGGGCGCCGACATCAAGATCGACGGCAACACCGCCTTCGTGAAGGGCGTCGCCGGCCTGCAGGGGGCCACCGTGATGGCCACCGACCTGCGCGCCTCGGCGAGCCTGATCATCGCCGGCCTGGTGGCCGAAGGGCAGACCACCATCGAGCGCATCTACCACCTCGACCGCGGCTACGAGCGGCTCGAGGAAAAGCTGAGTGCGCTGGGGGCCCGGGTCAGCCGGCTGCGCTGAGGTGGCGCCAGCGGCGGGGCGGGCCCTGACGCTCAGGCTCCGTGGCTGACGGCCAGTACCCGCAACTGGATCGCGTGGCCTTCCGGGGTCTGCCAGTCGATGCGCTGGCCTACCGACAGGCCCAGCAGGGCGCTGCCCGCCGGCGAGAAGATAGATACCTTGCCGTCGGCGGCATTGGCCTCGTGGGGCCAGGCGAGGGTCAGTTCGTATTCGCGGCCCGAGGTCTCCTCGCGGAAGCGGGCGCGGCTGTTCATCATGATGACGTCGGCGGGCATCCCGTCGGTGTCGAGGATGTTGGCGCGTTCGAGTTCGGCGCGCAGGCCGTCGAGATCGCTGCGGTTGCGGGTCGGCGGCTTCGAGAGCAGCCCCTCCAGGCGTTCGAGATCGCTGGTGGACACGGTGATTTCGGGTTTCATGCAAGGCTCCTGATACTGAAAAATGAAAAGGGCCGAACCCGCCGGGAGCGGTTCAGCCACAGCCCCAAGGCTAACAGAACCGGCGCCGCGAACAAAGCCTGCCGCCGGCAGGGCGGGCCGGAGCGCGGCCCGATCGGCTAGAATCACGTTTTAGGCACACAGATGACCATCTTGAACGGCATTACGCTTGCCCTTTCGAAGGGCCGAATCTTCGAAGAAACCCTGCCGCTGCTCGCCGCCGCCGGGATCACGCCGACCGACAACCCCGAGACCTCGCGCAAGCTCATCATCGGCACCAACCGGCCCGACGTGCGGCTGGTCATCGTGCGCGCCACCGACACGCCGACCTACGTGCAGTACGGCGCCGCCGACATGGGCATCGCCGGCAAGGACGTGCTGCTCGAACACGGCGGCGCCGGGCTCTACCAGCCCCTCGACCTCAACATCGCCAAGTGCCGGCTGTGTGTCGCGGCGCCCAAGGACTTCGACTACGCCGCGGCGGTCAAGCGGGGTGCGCGCATCCGCGTCGCAACCAAATACGT
>JAKLLM010000189.1 GCA_023150125.1 Zoogloea sp. | reverse complement strand
GCGCCCAACTGGCCGCCCAGCAACCCGGCGGTACCGAGCGCGAAGCCGCCCGGGCGCGCCTCGACCAGGCCCGCGCCCAGCTCGCCAACGCCCGCGCCCGCGCCGCGCTGCTCACGCTCGCCGCGCCGTCCGCCGGCAGCGTGCTGGCCCGCAAGGCCGAGCCCGGCGACGTGGCCGGCGCCGGCAAGGTGCTGCTGGAGCTGGCCGAGGCCGGCGAGACGCGCATCCACGCCACCGTCGACGAGAAAAACCTGCGCCTCCTCAAGCCCGGCCAGATGGCCCGCGCGGTGGCCGACGCCTGGCCCGGCCAGCCCTTCGAGGCCGAGCTGTACTACCTCGCCCCGGCGGTCGACCCGCTGCGCGGCACCGTCGAGATCCGCTTCCGGGTGCCCAAGCCGCCGGCCTTCCTGCGCCCGGACATGACGATCTCGGTGGAAACCGTCACCGGCAGGAAGGATTCGACCCTCGTGCTGCCCACCGAGGCGGTGCGCGAACCCGACGGCGGCAAGCCGTGGGTGCTGGTCGCGCAGGACGGCACGGCCCAGCGCCGCGAGGTGCGCGTCGGCCTCGCCGGCATCGGCAAGGTGGAGATCACCGACGGCCTCGCCGAGGGCGACCAGGCCATCCTGCCCGCCTCCGGCGCCACAGGCGGCGACAAGGTGCGCATCCGCCCGCCCAAGGCGCCGCGCGTTGGCGGCCTGCAGGTGCCCCAGGGCATGACGAAGTGAGGCCCGGCCGCCCCTCATGAAGCTCCGCCTCCCCTTCGCCCCCCTCGTCGCGCTGCGCTTTTTGCGCGAGGGGCGGATGCAGACCCTGCTGATCCTCGCCGGCACCACCGGCGGGGTGGCGGTGATCGTCTTCCTGACCCAGCTGATCAGCCAGCTGCAGGCGCAGATCGTCGACCGGGTGCTGGGCAGCCAGGCCCACGTGGTGCTGCGCCCCCTCGAAGAAGCCAACCGACCTGCCATCGACGACGAGGGCTTCGCCCGCATCGTCGAGCCGCGCGCCCAGCGCCTGCGCAGCATCGACCAGTGGGAGAACATCGCCCGCCTGGCCGCCGACACGCCGGGCGTCACCGCGGTGTCGCCGGTGGTCACCGGCCCGGCCTTCGCGCTGCGCGGGCAGGCCAGCAAGTCGGTGGCGCTGATGGGCGTCGACGCCGAACGCTACCGGCGCATCGTGCGGATGGAGGAATACATGCTCGCCGGCCGCTTCGCCGTCGAGGGGCCGCGCACCGTGATCGGCAGCGAGCTGGCCAAGGACCTCGGCATCGGCCTCGAGGACAAGCTGCGCGTCGTGCTGCCCAACGGCCGCGACGAGCTGCTGGTGGTGGGCGGCATCTTCGACATCGGCAACCGCGACCTCAACCGGCGCTGGGTCTTCGTGACCCTGCCGCTGGCCCAGAGCCTGCTCGACCTGCCCGGCGGCGTCTCCAACCTCGACCTCACGGTGGCCGACATCTTCGACGCCCAGGCCGTCGCCGACCGCCTGCGCGGCGCCAGCGGCCTCACCGTCGACAGCTGGATGCAGACCAACGCCCAGCTGCTGGCCGCGCTGCGCAACCAGACGGTGTCCAACAACCTGATCCGCAGCTTCGTGGTGATCATCGTGGCGCTGGGCATCGCCAGCGTGCTGGTGGTGAGCGTGGTGCAGAAGCAGAAGGAGATCGGCATCCTGCGCGCGATGGGCGCCAGCCGCGGGATGATCCTGCAGGTGTTCCTGATCCAGGGCGCGCTGGTGGGGGCGGTCGGGTCGGTGCTCGGCAGCCTGCTGGCCTTCACGCTGCTGCAGGTGTTCTCGGCGATCTACCGCAACGCCGACGGCACGCCGCTGTTCTCGGGCCAGCTCGAGCCGCGCTTCATCGTCGTCGCGGCCCTCGTCGCCACCGTGGTCGGCCTCGCCTCGGCGCTGATCCCGGCCCGCCGCGCCGCGCGCATGGACCCGGTGCAGGCGATCCGCGCATGAGCGAAGCCCCCGTCATCCAGCTCGAAGGCCTCACCAAGGCCTACAACGTGGGCACGCCGGTCGAGACCGAGGTGCTCCACGGCCTCGACCTGACGCTGCAACAGGGCGAGTTCGCCGCGCTGATCGGCCCGTCGGGGTCCGGCAAGAGCACCCTGCTCAACATCATCGGCCTCCTCGAGCGGCCCACCGGCGGGCGGCTGAGCATCGCCGGGCGCGACACCGCCCAGCTCTCCGAGGCCGAGATCACCCAGCTTCGCGGGCGCAGCATCGGCTTCGTGTTCCAGTTCCACCACCTGCTGCCGGCCTTCAGCGCCCTCGAGAACGTGACGCTGCCGGCCATCATCGCCCGCGGCGTCTCCGACGACGAGGCCGAGGCCACCGCGCTGCAGCTGCTCGACGCAGTCGGCCTCAAGGCCCACGCCCGCAAGAAGCCCGGCGAGCTCTCGGGCGGCCAGCAGCAGCGCGTCGCCATCGCCCGCGCGCTGGCCCTCAAGCCGCGCCTGATCCTCGCCGACGAGCCCACCGGCAACCTCGACACCCACACCGCCGACGACATCTTCGCGCTGCTCCGGGCCTTCAACCGCGACACCCGCTGCGCCTGCCTGATCGTCACCCACGACCCCCGCCTCGCCGCCCGCTGCGACCGGGTGGTGCAGCTGGTGGACGGGCGCATCGCCGAGGACCGGGGCGCCTGACGCCTGGCCCCTGCCCGGGCCGCCGGGGGCAGCTTATTCCCCTGCCCTGCGCTGAAATGACACGCGCGCTTCGTATGCATAACCCGGTCGACTGAGACTTTCACCCGCTTTTTTGTGGGCACCCGTCTCTATAATCGGTGAGACTTCGTTTCCGCGCCCCGCTGTCGCCAGTGCCTTCACCGATGAACGCCACCGCCACCCTCTATGACGTGCTCGGCTTGCCCCCCACGGCGAGCGAGGGCGACATCCACGCCGCCCACATGCGCCTGGTGCGTCACTACCAGAATGGCATCCACGGCCTGTCGGGGGCCGAAGCAGACCAGCGCATCCAGGCCATCAAGGGCGCCTGGTGGACCCTCTCCGACCCCGGCCGTCGTCTCGCTTACGACACCGGCCTGGCGGCAGCCCAGGCGCTGGCCACGGCTGCCGGCCAGCCCCCTGCCTCCGAGGCCAGCCCCGCCGCTCCGGCCGCCGACCTCCCCCCGCTGGGGGTTCTGCCGCCGCTGATCGAGGTGGAGCTGAAATCCCCCAAGCGCTCGCCGCTGCGCATCATGCTCGGCGTGATCGGTTCGCTGATGATCGTCGGCCTGATCCTGCAGATATTCTTCTCGGTCTTTGCCTTCCGCCAGGTTGCCGGCAGCGGCGACGCGGCCCTCGAGGCCCAGCAGCGGCTCATCGACGCCGAGCGCCGCCAGACCTACGGCGACCTCACCGACAAGGAGATCGCCGAGCTCGAACACAACTCGGTGCTGCAGCGCGAAGAAAACCGCGCGCTGGAAGAAGATCGGCGCAAGGAGCAGGCGAAGAAGCAGGAGGAATACGCCCGCGAACGCGCCCTCCGCGAGCGCAAGAACTACGCCGACCAGGTCTCCAACGAGCTGCGCATGCAGGAGGCGATGGACAAGCAGAAGGCCAACTGGGAGCGGCAGCAGCAAGAAGCCCAGGCCCGCCGCGAGCAGGCCGAGGAAGACGCCCGCATCCAGCAGCGCCTGGCCCGCGAACGGGAGCAGTGGCGGCGCGAACTGCAGCGCTGAGGCCTGGCCGGGGCCCGTTTTTCACCACCGCGCCGGCCCCGTCCGCGTAAAACAGTCGCGGCCGCAGGGCCCGGTTGAGGGGATAATCCGGCATGACCTCGATTCCCCCCCTGCCGCCAGAGGCGCCCGCCGCCGACGCCACCTTCGTCCCGCCGCCCGCCCCCGTCGTGGCCGCGCCCTTCGAACAACTCGGCCTGGCTGCCCCGGTGCTGGCCAACCTGGCCCGCCTCGGCTACCACCAGATGACGCCGATCCAGGCCGCCAGCCTGCCGGTGGCCCTGGCCGGCGACGACCTCATCGCCCAGGCCAAAACCGGCAGCGGCAAGACCGCCGCCTTCGGCCTGCCCCTGCTGCAGCGCCTCGACCCGCGCAACTTTGCGGTACAGGCGATGGTGCTGTGCCCGACCCGCGAGCTCGCCGAGCAGGTGAGCCAGGAGATCCGCCGCCTCGCCCGCTTCGAAGAGAACATCAAGGTGCTCACCCTCTGCGGCGGCGCCCCGATCCGCCCCCAGGCCGACAGCCTCGCCCACGGCGCCCACGTGGTGGTGGGCACGCCCGGCCGCCTGATGGACCACCTCTCCCGCGGCAGCCTGAGGCTCGACGCCCTCGCCACGCTGGTCCTCGACGAAGCCGACCGCATGCTCGACATGGGCTTCTTCGACGACATCGCCTACGTCGCCAAGGCCTGCCCGAAAGCCCGCCAGACCCTGCTGTTCTCGGCCACCTACCCCGAGGGCGTGGTGCGCCTGGCGCGCCAGTTCATGCGCCAGCCCCAGGAGATCGCCCTGGCCGGCCAGCACGAAGCCGACAAGATCCGCCAGCGCTTCTATGAGGTCGCCCACGACCAGCGCCTCCACGCCGTCGGCCTGCTGCTGCGCCACTACCGGCCGGTGAGCACCCTGGCCTTCTGCAACACCAAGCAGCAATGCCGCGACCTGATCGACGTGCTCCACGCCGAGGGCTTCCACGTGCTCGCCCTGCACGGCGAGCTCGACCAGCGCGACCGCGACCAGGTGATGGTGCAGTTCGCCAACCGCAGCTGCTCGGTGCTGGTGGCCACCGACGTGGCCGCCCGCGGCCTCGACATCGCCAAGCTCGAGGCGGTGATCAACGTGGACGTGACCCCCGACCCCGAGCTGCACATCCACCGCATCGGCCGCACCGGCCGCGCCGACGAGGACGGCTGGGCGCTCAGCCTGGTCGGGCCCTCCGAGAAGAACCGCGTCGCCGCCATCGCCCGCGCCAACGGCTTCGAGCCCCGGTGGGAATCCCTCGCCGAGCTCCACGCCGAAGACCAGCCGGTGCCCCAGCCGCCGATGGTCACACTGCAGATCCTCGGCGGGCGCAAGGAGAAAATCCGCCCCGGCGACGTGCTCGGCGCCCTCACCGGCGAGGCCGGCTTCACCGCCAGCCAGATCGGCAAGATCAACGTCAACGAGCAATCCACCTACGTGGCGGTCGAGCGCGGCATCGCCCACCAGGCCCTCAAGCGCCTTATGGACGGCAAGATCAAGGGCAAGAAAGTCCGCGTGCGGCTGCTCGACGAGTAAACTGCCGGCTCCGTCCGAACACGCTTCAAAGCCATGGCCGACCACCGCTTTTCCGACCCGGAGATCGCCGCCGTCTACCGGGCCATCGCCGAGCGGCGCGACATGCGCCACTTCCGCCCCGACCCCGTCGACCCGGCCCTGCTGCAGCGCCTGCTGTGGGCCGCTCACCACGCGCCGAGCGTCGGCTTCATGCAGCCGTGGCGCTTCATCCGCGTCACGAGCCGGGCCCTGCGCGAGCAGATGCACGCGCTGGTCGAAACCGAGCGCCAGGCCACCGCCCGTGCGCTGGGCGAACGGCAGGACGACTTCATGCGGCTCAAGGTGGAAGGCCTGCTCGATGCCGGCGAGGTGGTGGTGGTGGCGCTGGCCGACGACCGTGAGAAGCACATCTTCGGCCGCCGCACGCTGCCCGAGATGGACCTCGCCTCGGTGGCCTGCGCGATCCAGAACATGTGGCTGGCGGCCCGTGCCGAAGGCATCGGGCTGGGCTGGGTGTCGATCTTCGACCCCGTCGAGCTCGCCCGCCTGCTGGGCATGCCGGCCGGCGCCCGCCCGGTGGCGATCCTGTGCATCGGCCACGTGGAAGCCTTCTACCCGCGGCCCATGCTCGAGATGGAAGAGTGGGCCGAGCGCATGCCCATCGACAGCGTGATGGCCGAAAACGCCTGGCCGACGGGCGCCTGAAAGCCCCCGCTTTTCCGGGCTGGCGGCCAGCCCGGACATCGCTACAATGCCGCCTCTTTTCCCTCAGCACGAAAGCTTCAAGCCATGTGGTTCAAGAATCTGCAGATCTACCGCCTCCCCGTAAACTGGGGCCTCACCGCCGACACCCTGCAGGAAAAGCTCTCCGCCCGCCCCTTCCAGCCCTGCGGCAGCCAGGACATGGCGAGCCGCGGCTGGAGCTCGCCGACCAAGGACGACCGCTTCGTGCTGGCCGTGGGCGGCCACTTTCTGGTAGCGCTGGCCGTCGAGCAGAAGCTGCTGCCCTCGTCGGTGGTCAATGAGGTCGCCGCCGACAAGGCCGAGGCCATTGAGGCCCAGCAGGGCTTCAAGCCCGGCCGCAAGCAGATGAAGGAGATCAAGGAGGCCGTGCTGCAGGAGCTCCTGCCCCGCGCCTTCACGCGCCGCCGCAAGGTGTTCACCTGGATCGACCCGGTGGGCGGCTGGCTGGTGATCGACGCCGCCAGCCCCGCCCGCGCCGAGGAGATCCTCGACGCCCTGCGCGACAGCCTCGACGAGCTGCCCGTCAAGATG
>JAKLLM010000188.1 GCA_023150125.1 Zoogloea sp. | reverse complement strand
GGCGCGCTGTGCACCAGCACCTGCATGCGCTGGGCCGCGGTGGGCGTGGCCATCGCCAGGGCGAGGCTGAGCGCGGCGAGGCGCCTAGGAGGCATCGAAGGCGCCCCGGATCCAGTCGATGCGGGCCGGGTCGAGGCGGTCGAGGAGGATCGCGTCGAAGCGGCAGGGCTGGTTGGCGTGGCGCCGGCCGGCCCCGCCCAGCCACATCTGGGCGGCCAGGATGATGCGCTGCTGCTTGGCCCCCGTGATGCTCGCCGCGGCGCCGCCGTAGCGGCTGTCCTGGCGCAGGCGCACCTCGACGAAGACGATGCAGCCGCCGTCGTCGGCGATGAGGTCGACCTCGCCGCCGCGAAAGCGCACGTTGCGCGCCAGGATGCCCAGCCCGTGGCCCTGCAGGTAGGTGGCCGCCAGGGTCTCGGCGGCGTGGCCGCGTTTGAGGTGGGCGGCTTGCGCCGGGGGGGCGTCGCGCCCACAATCGGGCTCCTCCGCCTTTGCCCGCCATGTCTGCCATGCTTCCAATACCTTCCGATGCATCCGCCGTCTCTCCACTTTCAAGGACGCCGTCATTGTATGTGGTGGCTACGCCATTGGGAAATCTTCAGGACATGAGCCTGCGCGCGCTGGCGCTTCTCAAGGCCGTCGACGCGGTGGCCGCCGAGGACACCCGGCACAGCCAGAAGCTGCTCGACGCCTTCGGGATCACCACCCGGCTGGTCGCCCTGCACGAGCACAACGAGCAGGCCGCCGCCGGCCAGGTGATCCGCATGCTGGAGGAGGGCCGCCACGTGGCGCTGATCACCGACGCCGGCACGCCGGCCGTCTCCGACCCCGGCGCCCGCGCGGTGGCGCGCATCCAGGAGGCGGGCTTCCCGGTGGTGCCGGTGCCAGGCGCCTGCGCGGCGATCGCGGCGCTGTCGGCCTCGGGCCTGGCCGACGGGCATTTCCATTTCCACGGTTTTTTGCCCACCAAGTCGGCGGCCCGCAAGGCGCAGCTCGACGCGCTGCGCGGCGTGCCCGGCACCCTGGTGTTCTACGAGGCGCCGCACCGCATCGCCGAATGCCTGGACGACATCGCCGCCACCCTCGAGCCGGGCCGCCAGATCGTCGTCGCGCGGGAGCTCACCAAGATGTTCGAGCAGATCGTGCGCATGCCGCTGCCCGACGCGCCGGCCTGGCTGGCCGCCGACAGCAACCGTGCGCGGGGCGAGTTCGTGCTGCTGGTGTCGGCCGCGCCGCCCGCCGAAGGCCTGCCGCCGGAGGCCGAGCGGGTGCTCGGGCTTCTGCTCGCCGAGCTGCCGGTGAAGCAGGCCGCCAAGCTGGCGGCGGCGATCACCGGGGCCTCGAAGAACGCGCTCTACGAGCGGGCGCTGGAACTGCGCGAGGTCTGAGCGGGGCGAGGCCTTTCGAGGAAACGCCGGGCCGCCCCAGGTTTCCTTGTCCCCCACGGGGGCGGGCCGGGCGGAGCCCGGCCCTGGGGGCACTCAACTCCCGCCGCCCAGCCCGTACTTGCGGATCTTGTCGTGGAGGGTGGTCTTGGCGACGCGCAGGGCTTCGGCGCTGCGGGCCAGGCTGCCGCCCTGGCGGCGCAGCTCGGCGGCGATCAGGCTGCGCTCGAAGCTGTCCACCGACTCGGCCAGCGACGCCGGCGCGGCGTCGGCGGGGCTGCCGCCGAGCACCTCGGTGCTCACCCCCAGCACGATGCAGTCGGCCACGTTGCGCAGCTCGCGCACGTTGCCGGGCCAGGTGTGGGCCATCAGGCGGCGCATCTGCTCGGCCGGCACCGCGGGCAGCGGGCGGTCGTGGCGGGCGGCGGCGAGGAGCAGGAAGTGCTCGAGCAGCAGCGGGATGTCCTCGCGGCGTTCGCGTAGCGGCGGCAGGTCGATGGTCACCACGTTGAGGCGGTAATACAGGTCGGCGCGGAAGGTCTGGCGTTCGGCGCGCTCCTTGAGGTCGTCCTTGGTGGCGGCCACCACCCGGCAATCCACCGGCAGCTGCTGGTTGGAGCCGAGGCGCTCCACCACCCGCTCCTGCAGCACCCGCAGCAGCTTGATCTGCACGCCCATCGGCATGCTCTCGAGCTCGTCGAGGAAGAGCGTGCCCTTGTTGGCGTATTCGATCTTGCCGATGCGGCGCTTCTGGGCGCCGGTGAAGGCGCCGGCCTCGTGGCCGAAGAGTTCGCTGTCGAGCAGGTTGTCGGGCAGGCCGCCGCAGTTGAGGGCCACGAAGGGGCCGTCCTTACGCGGCGACAGCTCGTGCAGGCACTGGGCGATGAGCTCCTTGCCGGTGCCGGTCTCGCCGCGCACCAGCACGTCCACCCGGGTGGCGGCCACATCGCTGACCAGCTGGCGTACCCGCGCCATCTGCGGCGAGCGGCCGATGAGCTTGCTCTCGATGCCGTCGCGCTGGGCCAGGCGGCGGCGCAGGTCGAGCACCTCGAGGGTCAGGGCACGTTTGTCGAGGGCGCGGCGCACCACATCCACCAGCAGGTCGGGGGCGAAGGGTTTCTGGATGAAGTCGTAGGCGCCGCTGCGCATGGCCTCGACGGCCAGGGTCACGTCGCCGTGGCCGGTGATGATGATCACCGGCAGGTCGGCGTCCATCGCCTGGCAGCGGCGCAGCACCTCCATGCCGTCGGCCCTGGGCAGGCGCATGTCGGTGACGACGATGCCCGGGAAGCCGGCCTTCAGGCGGGCCAGGCCCTCTTCGGCCGAGCCGACGCCCTCGACGGGCAGGTCGGCCAGCATCATGGCCTGCTCGCAGCCGAGGCGCACGTCGGGGTCGTCTTCGATGATGAGTACGCGGAGTTCCTGGCTCATGGCTGTTCCTTGGGGGCGGCGGGCAGGTGCAGGCTGAAGCACGCGCCGCCTTCCGGGCGCTTGTCGGCGCGCAGGTCGCCGCCGAACTCGCGCACGATGTCCCGCGAGATGGCGAGGCCGAGGCCCAGCCCTTCGCCGGGCGGCTTGGTGGTGAAGAAGGGTTCGAACAGGGCGCCGCCTTCGGGCAGGCCGCAGCCGGTGTCGGCGATGGTGAGCACGATGCCGCCGTCCGCCGGGGTGGCGTCGAGGGTGAGGGTCTTGTGCGGGCTGTCGGCCATCGCGTCGCCGGCGTTGCGGATGAGGTTGATCAGCACCTGCTCGAGCCGGTTCTGGTCGCACCACGCCACCGCCCGGCCGGGCTCGCAGTGGTTGACCACCGTGACGCCGGCCTTGGCGAGGCGCTGGTCGAGCAGGAACAGCGCGGCGCCCACCGCATGGGCCACGTCGGTGGCGGCGGGGATGGCCGGCGACTTGCGGGCGAAGGTCTTCAGCGGGGTGATGATGCGGCCCATCTGGTCGGCCAGCCGGGCGATGATGCCGAGGTTCTGCTCGACGGTGGCGAGGTTGCCGCGCTTCATGAACTCGATGGCGTTGCCCGACAGGGTGCGCATCGCCCCCAGGGGCTGGGCCAGTTCGTGGGTGATGCCCGCCGCCAGCTGGCCGAGCACCGCCAGCTTGGCGGCCTGCACCAGCTCGTCCTGGGCGGCGCGCAGGGTCTGCTCGGCCTGCTGGCGCTCGGCCACCTCTTTGCGCAGGCGGGCGTTGGTGTCGGTGAGGGCGCGGGTGCGCCGGGCCACCTTGCTCTCTAGCTGGGCGTTGGCCTGCTCGAGGAGGGCCTTGGCCTCGAGCTTCTGGCGCAGGATGCGCCGGCGCTGGGCCACCACCAAGAGGAGCAGCAGAACGCAGCCGGTGGCCACCGCGGCCAGGGCGCCGTGGCCGATGGCCTGGGCGCGCATCGGTTGAAGGTCCGAGAAGATCAAAAGGCGCCAGCCGGTGCTGCTGAGCTGGCGGCCATGGACGAGGTAGGTGCTGCCGAGCTGGGCCCGCCCTGGGGCGATGCCGAGCCGGCGGCCGCCGTGGATCTCCTGGCCCTCCGGGCCCAGGCTGGCGTCGATGGCGACCGGGAAGTTGCCGATCGGGCGGTTGTTGTAGAGGCGCGACACCGCGGCCTCGACCTTGCTGTCGATGGACAGCGGGTTGAGGGCGGTGTAGCGCCAGTCGGGCACCGAGGAGAGGATCACCACGCCGTTCTCGTCGGCGATCAGGGCCGGCACGCCAAGCAGGTCCCAGGCCTGGTCGATGCCGGCGAGGCCGATCTTGATGGCCGCCACGCCGACCACCCGCTCGCCGTCGCGGATCGGGTGGGACACGTAGTAGCCCGGCTCGCCCTGGGTGATGCCGATCGCAAAATGCCGCCCCACCTGGCCCGACAGGCCGGTGAGGTAGTAGCTGCGGAATGAGAGGTCCTCGCCGACGAAGCTGTCCGGCTGCTTCCAGTTGCTGGAGGCCAGCACCAGGCCGCGCTCGTCCATCACGAAGATGGCCAGGCTGCCGATGTGGCCGTTGAGCCGCTCGAGAAAGCGGTTGGCCGCCGCCACGCTGCCCGAGGGGCGGGGCTTGCGCATCAGGGCCAGCACCTCTTCGCTCAGCTGGATGGTGGCGGGGATGTGGGCATAGCGGTTGACGATGCCGTCCACCGCCGCGCCGAAGAGGTCGAGGCGGTGGCCGGCGTCGGTGCGCAGGGTCTGCATCCCCTGGTATTCGCTGGCCCGGTAGCCGCCGAAGCCGATCAGCCCGATCACCAGCAGCAGGGCCAGCACGATCAGCGGCCGCGTCGATAGCGCGCGGGAGGGGGGAACCAGCGATTCGGGGGGCAGGGCGCTCATGGGGCTCCGGCGCAGGCTCGGGGGCGGAGCATCAAGGATACAGCCCGCGCAGGGCGCGCGCCTCCAGCACCCGCGAGCAGGCGGTGATGTAGGTGGCTGTGCGCAGGTTCACCCGGCGGCTGGCGGCCACCTGCCAGATGCCCTCGAAGGCTTCCGACAGCACCCGGTCGAGGCGGTCGTTGATGTCCTTCTCGGTCCAGAAGAAGCTCGATGCGTTCTGCACCCACTCGAAGTAGCTCACCGTCACGCCGCCGGCGTTGGCCAGCACGTCGGGCAGCACGGTGCAGCCCTTGCCGAGCAGGATGTCCTCGGCCAGCGGGGTGGTCGGGCCGTTGGCGCCTTCGACGATCAGGCGGGCCTTGATGGTGTCGGCGTTGGCTTCGGTGATCTGCTTCTCCAGCGCCGCGGGGAGCAGGATCTCGCAATCGACGGCCCAGAAGTCGGCGTTGGCGATGGCCTCGGCCGCGGGGTAGTCGAGCAGTGCGCGCGGGTTGCCAGCCAGGAAGCGGCCGAGGGCGTGGGGGTCGATGCCGTCCTTGTTGGCGATGGTGCCGGCCACGTCCTGGATCGCCACGATCCTGGCACCAGCATCGTGGAAGATCCGCGCCGCCGCGTTGCCCACGTTGCCGAAGCCCTGGATCGCCACCCTGGCGCCCTCCATCGGGATGCCCAGGCGCTTCATGGCCTCGCGGGCCACCACGTAGCAGCCGCGGCCAGTGGCGTCCTTGCGTCCCAGGCTGCCGCCCATCGACACCGGCTTGCCGGTGACCACGCCGGTCTGGGTGCTGCCCTGGTTGATGGAGTAGGTGTCCATCATCCAGGCCATGATCTGTTCGTTGGTGTTCACGTCCGGGGCCGGGATGTCCCGGTCGGGGCCGATGATGCTGCCGATCTCGCTGGTGTAGCGCCGGGTGAGGCGCTCGAGCTCGGGGCGGGACAGCTGGGCCGGGTCCACCTTGACCCCACCCTTGGCGCCGCCGTAGGGCAGGTTCACCGCGGCGTTCTTCACCGTCATCCAGGCCGACAGGGCCATCACCTCGGAGAGCGTCACGTCCGGGTGGAAGCGAACGCCGCCCTTGCCCGGCCCGCGGGACAGGTTGTGCTGCACGCGGAAGCCCTCGAAGTGGCGGATGCGCCCGTCGTCCATGCGCACCGGCACGTCGACGATCAGGCAGCGCTTGGGGTGGCGCAGGGTGTCCAGCCATTCGGCCAGCGGGCCCAGGTGGGGTTCGACCCGTTCGAGCTGTTCGAGGAACATGCCCCACGGGCCGACCCGGGCCGGGTCGATGTAGGAGGGTAGGGTCTGGGTGGTCATGGTGTGGTGTCTCCGTTGTATTTTTTGTGGGTGCTGCGGTGTTTCAGTGCTGCAGGATCTTGGCCAGGAACTGGCGGGCGCGCTCGGAGCGGGGGGCGCCGAAGAAGGCTTCCTTGCTGTCGTCCTCGACGATCTGGCCGCGGTCCATGAAGATCACGCGGTTGGCCACCTTGCGGGCGAAGCCCATCTCGTGGGTCACGCACATCATCGTCATGCCCTCCTGGGCCAGCTCGACCATCACGTCGAGCACCTCGTTGATCATCTCGGGGTCGAGGGCCGAGGTGGGCTCGTCGAAGAGCATGCAGATCGGGTCCATCGCGAGGGCCCGGGCGATCGCCACACGCTGCTGCTGGCCGCCCGAGAGCTGGCCCGGGAACTTGTCGGCGTGGGCCTTCAGACCGACCCGGTCGAGCAGCTTGAGGCCCTTGTCGGTGGCTTCGTCCTTGCCGCGCCCGAGCACCTTCTGCTGGGCGATGGTCAGGTTGTCGGT
>JAKLLM010000187.1 GCA_023150125.1 Zoogloea sp. | reverse complement strand
GTCGGCGCTCCCCGAGCAGGCCGCCCGCCACCGCAACGAGGTGGCCAACACCCTCGCCCTGCGCCGGCGCAAGGGCACCGCGGCGGCCCTCGAACAGCTGGCCGAAGACGTCACCGACCTCGACGCCGTGGTGGTCGAATACTTCCGCCACCTGGCCACCACCCAGTACCTCAAGCACCTGCGCCCCACCAACCAGGCCTTCGCCAGCCTGCGCCGCCACGCCGTGCTCGAAGCCGTCGGCACGCCCTTCGACACGCTCGCCCATAACGCCGACGTGCGCCCGATCGCCCGCGGCCGGGGCCGCCACAACATCCCCAACCTGGGGATCTTCCTGTGGCCGCTGGCCGCCCAGCCGGTCAGCCGCGCCGCAGCGTTCAAGGTGGATGATTTCCGCTACTGCTTCGACCCGCTGGGGCGCAGCATCCCGCTCGTCACCCGGCCTGCGCCGGAGGCTGGCATCGCCAGCCTGGCCGGCCCGCTCAACGTACCGCTGCCGATCGGCCGGCGGCGCCTCACCGAGCACCTGGCGGCCTACTATGGCGCCGGCCTCAGCATCCTGCTGCGGGTGGACGGCCGCGACTGGCTGCCGGCCCTCGACGAGCACGGCCTGCCGCTGGCGCCGCTCACCAGCCTGGTGCGCGTGTGTGACCTGTCCGACCTTACCGACGGCAGCGGCAGCGTGACCGGCTGGGCCCACTGCCCGGTGAGCGGCGCCGTGGCCATCGACCCGGAGCTCGGGCGCATCGCCTTCCCCAGCGGCGAGCCCGCCCCTTCGAGCGTCGAGGTGAGCTGCCAGCGCGCCTTCGGCCTGGCGATGGGCGGCGGCGAATACCCCCGCGCAGCCGCCCCGGGCGAGCCCATCCGCGTGCCCGCCGGCGCCTCGCTGCAGGCCGCCCTCAGTGCCGCGGGCGCGATCGGCGGGGTGGTCGAGCTGAGCGACAACGCCTATTACCCCGCGGCCAGCCTCGCGGTGCATGTGGCCGCCGGGCAGGCCCTCACCCTGCGCGCCGCGCCCGGGCGACGACCGGTGCTGGTGCTGGGCGGCGAGCTGGTCGTCCACGGCGGCGAGGCCTCGGCCTTCGCGCTGGAAGGGCTGCTGGTCGCCGGCGGCGCCCTCCACGCGCCCCGCAACGACCCCGTCGATGGGAACGCCAATCGCCTGCACAGCCTCGCCCTGCGCCACTGCACCCTGGTGCCCGGCGCCACGCCAGCGATGGCGGGCATCCCGGCCCAGGCCGCCCGGGCCCGGCTGGTGGCCGACGTGCCGGGGCTGGAGCTCTCGATCGAGCACGGCATCTGCGGCGCCGTGCAGGCCGACAATGAATGCAGCCTGGCGCGCATCAGCGGCAGCATCGTGGACGCCCTCGCCCCCGCCGGGCTGGCCTTCGGCGGGATCGGCGGCGGGGCCGGCGCACCGCTACACGTCGAAGCCAGCACCCTCGTCGGCCGGGTGAACACCACCGAGATGCGCCTCGCCTCCAACACGCTGTTCCACGCTGCCGCGCTGGCCCCCGGCGCCGCGCCGGTGCAGGCCGCCCGCACCGACACCGGCTGCGTGCGCTTCTGCCACCTGCCGCCGGACACGGTGCTGCCGCGGCCCTACCGCTGCCAGCCGGCCACCGCCGCCGACGCGCTGCGGGTCAGGCCGGTGTTCGCCTCCCTTGCCTACGGCGATGCCGCCTACGGCCAGCTCGCCCCGCACACCGCCCGGGAGATCCGCGAAGGGGCCGACGACGGCGGCGAGATCGGCGCCTTCCACGCCATGTACCTGCCCCAGCGCCTCACCGCCCTGCGGGCACGCCTCGACGAATTCCTGCGCCTCGGCCTGACGGCCGGCGTGCTGCTCGAACACTGACAAGGAGGCCCACCATGCCGGGCGACTACAGCCGCAACACCTTCGACCCCCGCCGGCATTACAGCGGCGTGCTGATGCAGCAGGGCCGCGTCCAGCTCGACGCCGACTGGAACGAGCAGCTGGCGATCGCCGCCCATCGGGCCCAGGCCACCGCCGCCGACGTGATCGGCGCCACCGGCACGCCCAAGGGCGACGGCTTCAAGATCGGCAAGACGGCCGACAACCGCAACCTGAGCATCGGCGCCGGCCGCTACTACCTCGACGGCCTTCTGTGCGAGCAGGACACCACGGGCCTGCTATACACCACCCAGCACGACCACCCGGCCGCCGCGCCCTTGGTGCTGGCGGCCAGCCGGACCTACCTGGCCTATCTCACCGCCTGGGAGGACGAAGTCACCCACCTGAGCGACCCGCACATCCGCGAGGTCGCTCTCGGCGGGCCCGACACGGCCCTGCGCCGGCGCGTGGTGTGGCAGGTGCGCCTCGCCCCGCTGGCCGCCAGCCCGGCCGACTGCACGTCGCCGATCCCCGAATGGGCGGGCCTCAGCGCCCCATCCAGCGGCACCCTCAAGGCCCGCAGCAGCCCGCCCGACCCCGCCACCAGCCCCTGCCTGCTGGCCCCGGGGGCCGGCTACACGCGCCTCGAGAACCAGCTCTACCGGGTCGAGATCCAGGCCGGCGGCGGCCCCGGCACGGCCACCTTCAAGTGGTCGCGGGACAACGCCAGCGTCGAGACGCGCATCGAGCCCGGCTCCGTCGGCGGCACCGAGATCATCGTGGCCGACCTGGGCAAGGACGCCGAACTCGGCTTCGCCCCGGGCCAGTGGGTGGAGATCGTCAGTCACGCCAGCGAGGTCGAGCGCAGCCCGGCGCCACTGCTGCAGATCACCGACATCGATCCGGCCCTGAACAAGATCACGCTCTCCGGCTCCACCGCCGCCTGGGTCGGCCACAGCGGGCTGCGCCTGCGCCGCTGGGACCAGGGCGCGGCGGCCGTCACTACCGGCAGCGGCTGGATCGACCTCGAGAACGGCGTGCAGGTGAGCTTCCCGGCCGGCAGCTACCGGGTAGGCGACTACTGGCTGATCCCGGCCCGCAGCACCACCGGCGACGTCGAGTGGCCGCCCTTCGTACCGGGCGCGGCGCCAGACGCGGTGCCGCCCCTCGGCCCGCGGCTGCATCACGCCCGGCTGGCCCTGGTGAGCACCGACGGCAGCGGCCTGATCACCACGGTGCGCGACTGCCGCACGCAGTTTCCCCCCCTCACCGCAATCGCCGCCAGCGACGTGAGCTACACCCCCGACGCCGCCTGTGGCCTGGGCTTTGCCAACGTGCACACGGTGAAGGAGGCCCTCGACGCCTTCTGCCGGCTGCCCGGCTGCACCCTGGTGGTGAGCCCGGGGCAGAACCTGCAGGCCATCATCGACGGCGTGCCCGCCGGGGCCGACGTGTCGATCTGCCTCAAGCCCGGCACCTACACGCTGGCGGCGCCGCTGGTGGTGTCGGGCAAGGGCCGGGTCAAGCTCAGCGGCGCCGGGCGGGGCACACGGCTCGTGGCCGCGGGGGCCGAGTCGGCGCTGCGCTTTGCCAGCTGCCCGGCGGTGAGCGTGCGCGACATCGAAGCCGAAAGCGGCAGCCTCGCGGTGAGCAACCAGATCAACGGTACCCTCGACTTCGAGGACTGCACCCACGTGGAGGTCAGCGACAGCCGGGCCATCTGCGCCGGCGGCCCGCGGCGGGCCGCCGCCTGCATCAGCGTGCGCCACACGGTGCGCCCGTCGAAAGCGAAGCTCCATCAGCCCACGCTGCGCGTGAGCGGCTGCGACCTGGAGGCCGGCCATCGCCAGGTCGGCCTGCTGGTGGTGGACTGCGTCCGCACGACGGTGCTCGACAACCGCATCCACGCAGCCCCCCGGGCAGGCAAGGCGCTGGGTTTTGCCGAGCTGGTCAAGGACCGCCACTACCGCGACCGGGTGGCCGCCGGCCTCATCGCCAACGCCACTCTCGGCGACGTCAGGCCCCCCGCGGGCGGCGTCACCAACACCACGGTCAAGGCGGGCAACCGGGCCGTGCAATTCAGGACCCACCCCGACCTCAAGAAGAGCTGGTCCGAACACCTTGCCGCCCACCCGCCCGCCGCAGCCACCACCGGCCAGGCACTGCTGGCCGCCATGCACAAGGCCGTGGACCTGATGATCGTCACACCGTCGGCCCGCAGCGGCGGCTTCTCGACGTGGTTCGACGCGGTGATCCGCGAGAACGCTGCGGTGCTCTTCCAGGGCATCGTGGTGGGCGGGCAGGTGGCCGAGGAGGTGCGCGTGCGCGACAACACGGTGGAGGACGCGCTGCAGGGCATCCACATCGGCGTGAGCCACAAGGTGCGCCCCGGCGACACCGCCGCCAGCCGCACCGACGTGGCGGGCACGGTGCAGGTGAGCGGCAACCGCATCGAGATCACCCTCGCCCAGGAAACCTCGGGCGACGAGCGCCACGGCATCTTCGTGGGCAATTGCACGAGCCTCGTCGTCGAGGCCAACCGGATCAAGCTGCAGCGCCTGTCGAATGCGCCGAAGGTTGCGATCGACGGCATCCGGGTGTTTGGCCACATCGGCCGGATGGCCGCCATCCAGCGCAACTACCTGGAGGATTTCACCACCGGCGTCCTGTTCCAGCCGCGCTTCCCCTACCCGGCCCAGAACGGCGTGATGTGGACGATCGCCGAAAATCTCGCCCTCGGCGCGTCGGCCAACCACAGCGTCGTGGTGCCCGCACGCGCGCCGGTCGAGCTGCGCCTCAACCGCCCGTGAAGGGCATCACAAGGGGTTTGACTTGGGCGACTCGCGAACTAGACTGAAGTCAGCAGCGCTCTCTTGGTATTGAGTCGACATGTGAGGAATGGTGGGTAGCAGAACGGTAAGCTCAAGTTGTCCGAGTAAAACGCGTTCTACGGTTTCCTGCTGTTTAGGTACACGAGTCTGTCGGATGAAACGTCAATGTCGGTTTCTCGTCGAGCGTAAATCCTTCTTGAACAAAGCGTAGGGGTGGGTTCGAATCCGGCCGGCGCTGCTTACGAATTCATCGACGGCGGGCCCATGCCTCGGGGCCTGTCGGGTTAGATCAGGGCAAGAGGCGGCAACAGGCAAGACCCGGAAGCGCCACCATGGCTTTCCGGGTCTTTGCTTGCCAGCCCACCACGTAGCCCTGGGCCGCCTGGGTAGCAGCACAGCGGCCTTGAGATTTTCGAACGACTGTATATGATTACAGTTAACGAGGATCTCATCATGCCCACACGCTTCATCTGCCCCCATTGCCACAGCCCGATAGACCCGGCCGCCATGGAGCTCGCCTCCAGCGAGCGGGCCTACTATCGCATCTGCCCCGTCTGCGACGAAGCCGTGCTGGTGGCCCTCGCCGCGGGCCTCGCCGTGGCCGAACCCCTGCCCGCAAACGGCGCACCAAAGGCCAGGGAGTACGCAGCATGAACGACCTCTCCCCGCCTCTAGCAGCAGCCCTGCCCGACTACCTCACCGGCCTCAACTCCGCCCAGCGCGACGCCGCACTGCATGGCAGCGGCCCCCACGCCGACGCCGGCCCACTGCTGGTGATTGCCGGCGCCGGCTCGGGCAAGACCAACACCCTCGCCCACCGGGTCGCCCATCTCCTCGCCCAGGGGGCCGACCCCGCCCAGATCCTGCTGCTCACCTTCTCGCGCCGGGCCGCCGACGAGATGATTCGTCGCGTCCAGCGCATCGCCGCCAAGGTCTCGCCCCGCCACGCCCGCCTGGCCCAGGGCGGCTTTCCGTGGGCCGGCACCTTCCACAGCGTGGGCGCGCGCCTGCTCCGCGAGTTCGCCGGCCGCATCGGCCTCGACCCGGCCTTCACGATCCACGACCGCGAAGACTCCGGCGATCTCATGAACCTCGTCCGCCACGAGCTCGGGCTGTCGGCCAAGGGCAAGCGCTTCCCCCTCAAGGGCACCTGCCTCGCCATCTATTCGGCGGCGGTCAACACCCAGGCCTCCCTCACCGACGTCCTGCAAACCAGCTTCCCCTGGTGCGCCGGCTGGAGCGCAGAGCTGCGCGACCTCTTCCTCGCCTACGTCCAGGCCAAGCAGGCCCAGCAGGTGCTCGACTACGACGACCTGCTCCTCTACTGGGCCCAGATGGTCGCCGAACCCGATCTTGCACGCGAGCTTGGCGCGCGCTTCAGCCACATCCTGGTCGATGAGTTCCAGGACACCAACCGCCTGCAGGCCGGGCTGCTTCGGGCCATGCGCCCCGACGGGCACGGCCTCACCGTGGTCGGCGACGACGCCCAGTCCATCTACAGCTTCCGGGGCGCCACGGTGCGCAACATCCTCGATTTTCCCGGCCAGTTCGACACGCCGGCCCGACGCATCACCCTCGACCGCAACTACCGCTCCACCCAGCCCATCCTGGCCGCCGCCAACGCCGTGATCGCCCAGGCGAAGGAGCGCTTCAGCAAGGATCTCTGGAGCGAGCGGATCTCCGGTGAAAAGCCCCGGCTCGTGTCGAGCTCACCCGGCGCAACATCCCCTTCGTGAAGTTCGGCGGGCTCAAGTTTCTCGAGGCAGCCCACGTCAAGGACATTCTGGCCGTGCTGCGCTGGACCCAAAACCCCCGCGACCGCCTGTCCGGCTTCCGCGCCATCCAGCTGCTGCCCGGCCTCGGCCCCAAGACCGCCGGCCGCATCCTCGACAACCTGCAGGCCGCGCCGCCCGGCTGCCTGCTGCTCGCCGAGCAGCCCGTGCCCGACGGCGCCCGCAAGGCCTGGCTGGCCTTTGCCACGCTGGTCGAGACCCTGCGCGCCAGCACTGCCTGGCCAGCCCCGATCGAACAGCTCGCCCAATGGTACGAGGGCGAGCTCGAACGCCTCTTCGACGACGCCCCGGTGCGGCAGGCCGACATCCAGCAACTGGCCCGCATCGCCGCCACCTACCCTAGCCTCGAACGCTTCCTTACCGAACTCACCCTCGACCCACCCGACGCCACCAGCGACGAATCCGGCACCCCGCTCCTCGACGAGGACTACCTCGTGCTATCCACCATCCATTCGGCCAAGGGCCGCGAGTGGTCGGCGGTGTCGCTGCTCAACACCGTGGACGGCTGCCTGCCCTCCGACCTGGCCACCGGCAGCGAGCGCGAAATCGAAGAAGAAATGCGCCTGCTCTACGTGGCGATGACCCGCGCCAAAGATCACCTCGATCTGCTCGTGCCCCAGCGCTTCTACGTCACGGGCCAGGCCGCCACCGGCGACCGCCACGTCTATGCAAACCGGACCCGCTTCATCCCCAGCCGCCTGCTCGGGCACTTCGACCAGCTGAGCTGGCCGCCCGCCGAGCCACTCACACCGGCCATCACGCCCGATCCGGCCGCCCGCCATAACGCCATCGACCTGGCTGCCCGAATGCGGGCGATGTGGGAATGACGCGCACGGGCGCCAGGCCAGGGGCCGCGGAGGGCAGCCGCCCTCGTGCCACCTTCCCTTGCAGGCCACAAGAGAAGGCTCCGCCGCCCATCGAGAACTCGGCAAAGCAGCTTAAACCGTCGTGTGCAGGGTTCGGAGTGCTCGCCGCAGGCCGTGTGTGCTTGCCTGGCCGCAGCCCCGTCGCTAAGCCTCGCGCCGGAAACGCGTCAGGCGCACGTCCACGGTAAGCGACAAGGCTGTCAGCGCAGCAGCCTTCGCACGACCCTCGGCGCTGGCGCGGTAAAGGTGGGGCGTCATCGTCAGCAGGTCGCCAATCAGCTCCGCCCCCTCAAGGCTCACGGTGTAGCGAAGGCTTTCATCCGGCAGCGCGCAGAAGCCCGCCGGCGTCGACGGCTCGGCAGCCCGCTCGGGCTTGAGCGTCGGGTAGATGATCTCGCGCAGCTCGCGCAGGTGGTCCGGCCCGGCATCCACCTGCAGCAGCTCGCCACCCGGCCTTAGGACCCGGGCGAACTCCGCATACACCGGAAAGCCGAACATGCACAGCACCCTGTCCAGCGTGGCAGGCAGTACCGGCAGGTTGGCGTTGCTGCCCACCACCCAGTTGGGCCGCCTGTCCTGCTTCGCCGCCGACAGCACCGCCCATTTCGAGATGTCCAGGCCGAGCAGGGCCAGGCGCTGCCCGGCACCGGCCGCGGCAGCCAACTCACGCAGGTAATAGCCTTCGCCACAACCGGCGTCCAGGCAGGCAGCAGCCCGGCCCGCGGGCAGGTCGGCCAGCACCGCGCGGCTCACCAGAGCGGCAATCGGCTGGTAGAAGCCTGCGTTCAGATAGCGCCGTCGGGCTGCCACCATCTCCTTGCTGTCTCCCGGATCCCGGGAGCGTTTCTGCTGGACGGGCAGCAGGTTGGCGTAACCCTGGGCGGCGATGTCGAAGCAGTGGCCGGCGGCACAGCGCCAGCTCGCCCCCTGGCGTTGCAGCGGGCCGCCATCCAGCGGGCAGGCCAGGGCCTGGAAGGGAGTGATGTTCATGAGCGCAGACTCTGCCGGATGGCTTCGGCCAGCACGGCCGGGTCTTCAGCCCCCACCACGGCGTGGCGCCGGTCGATGATGAAGGTGGGCACCGAGGTCACGCCCAGGGCCCGCACCGCCCGCTCCTCGGCCAGCACGGTCTCGCGGCCCTGGTCCGAAGCCAGCCAGGCGGCCGCAGCGGCGGCATCGTAGCCGGCTTCGGCGGCAACACGCGCCAGTACGGCGCGGTCGCCCACGCTCTCGCCGCGCTGAAACTGGGCAACGAACAAACCCTCGACCAAGCTTTCTGCGTCCCCCTGCTGCTGCGCCCAATACACCAGCCGATGGGCATCCAGCGTGTTGGCGCGCAACTGGATCTTCTCGAAGGCATACTCCAGGCCATGGGCCCGGCCGGCCTCGCGGATGCGCTCGAAGATGGCCTCGACCCGCTCGCGGCCACCGAACTTGGCGACGAGAAAAGGCAGGTAGGGCTCGCCCTCGGGGGGCGTATCCGGGTTGAGGAAGAAAGGCAGCCAGCGTTTGCGGCAGGAGAAACCCGGCACGTCCCGGCGGACGATGTCGATGGCGGCCGACAGGCGGCGCAGGCCGATGAAGCACCAGGGGCACACGACGTCGGAGACGATTTCGATGGTCGGCATGGCAGGATAGTGGCGAGGAGGAGCACGGACGCGCCCCCCGGCTTGGCTTGGAAAGCCCGCATTGTTCCCCAATCCGGCCCGGCTGGCCATGCGCCCTTGGCAAACCCGCCCGGCCGGGCGATTGACGCCCCCGCCGCGGCCGCCCAGAATCCGGCGCCATGCCCAGTCTCGACACGCTCCTCGCCTTCCTCGGAATCTCCGTCCTGGTCACCCTGGCGCCCGGGCCCGACAACCTGATGGTCATCGGCCAGAGCCTGGCCCACGGCCGCCGTGCCGGCCTGGCTTTCGGCATGGGCTGCGCGGCCGGCTGCATCACCCACATCGCCTGGGCAACCCTCGGCATCGCGGCGGCGGTGCGCACCTCGCCCATCCTGTTCCTGGGCATCGAGCTGGCTGGCGCGGCCTGGCTGCTGTGGCTGGGCATCCTGGCCCTGCGGAGCGGCGGCACCCTGGCGCCGGCCAGCGGCATGCCGAAGCGCCCGTGGCAGCGCGACCTCGCCCGCGGCTTCGTCGCCAATGCCCTGAACCCCAAGGTGGCGCTGTTCTTCCTGGCTTTCCTGCCCCAGTTCTCCGACCCGGCGCGGGGCAGCCTGACGCTGCAGATGCTCACCCTCGGCCTCGTCTTCATCGCCCAGACCGTCCTGATCTTCGGCGGCATGGCCCTGGCAGCCGGCAGCATCGGCGGCCTGCTGGCGCAGAAGCCCCGTCTCGGGCCGTGGCTCGACCGCCTTTGCGGTGTGCTGTTCATCGGGCTGGCGCTGCGGCTGGCGGTGGACGACTGAACGCCACCCAGCATCCGGGCATCGAGCACGCCACGGCCCCATAATCGAGCCTTCCCGCCGGGCCCGCGCCTGGCCTCAACCCTCCGTTACCACGATGCGACGCTCCCACTCCCGTCCTCCTCCCACTCCCGCCAGCGGCGAACGCCACGACTGGGAGACCATCAAGAAGCTGCTGCCCTACCTGTGGGCCTGGAAGTGGCGAGTGATGTTCGCCCTCGGCTGCCTCATCTCCGCCAAGTTCGCCAACGTCACGGTGCCGCTGATCTTCAAGCAGATCGTGGACGGGCTCGACATCTCCCGCGACCAGGCAGTCATCGTCGTGCCGGCCGCGTTGCTGGCCAGCTACGGGGCACTGCGGTTTTCGACATCGATGTTCACCGAGCTGCGCGAGATCGTCTTTGCGCGGGTCACCCAGCAGGCGGTGCGAGAGATCTCGCTGCAGGTATTCCGCCAACTGCACGCCCTCTCGCTGCGCTTCCACCTGGAGCGCCAGACCGGCGGCCTGACCCGCGACATCGAACGCGGGACCCGCTCGATCGGCTCGCTGATCAGCTACACGCTGTACTCGATCCTGCCCACGCTGGTGGAGATCAGCCTGGTGGTCGGCATCCTGCTGGTGAAGTACGAGCCGAGCTTCGCGATCATCACCCTCGTCACGCTGACGCTCTACATCACCTTCACCTTCAAGGTCACCAACTGGCGCACCGCGCTGCGCCGCCAGGCCAACGAGCTGGATTCCGCTGCCAACGCCCGCGCCATCG
>JAKLLM010000186.1 GCA_023150125.1 Zoogloea sp. | reverse complement strand
CCGGGCCAGCGCCGGGTGGCCGAGCGGCCGGCTGCGGGCGTCGAGGTAAGCCTGGCGCGCGGCGTCCGGCTCCGCCAGGCCGAGCCCGGCACGGAGGGCCGCCGGGGCAATGAAGCAGACCTGCCTGGGCCACCAGTGGCCGCGCTCGTGGCTCTCCTCGATCTCCACCGCGCCCTCTCGCAGCAGGCGCTGGAGCAGGCGGTCGGCGAGCATGCTGCGGGCAGCGCCGGCGCTGGCCATGAGCGTGCTGTGGCGGGTGGGCTTGTCGCCGGCGCGGCGCACCCATTCGGCGAGGAGCTGGCGTTCGTCGGCGGGCCAGGTGTCGAGGCCGAGGCCCGCTGGGGGCGGGTCGGCCCGGCGCAGGCGCTTGCCCTTCAGGCTGGCGCGCTTCGGGTCGGACAGGCGCAGGCTGCGGATGCCGTCGCCGTCGGGCGCGCTCCAGCCGTCGTCAGCCCGGCCCTCGTCAGACATGGCGCTGGATCAGCCCGATGGGCGGGGCCCAGTCGTCGCCGGGCTTCTTCTTGCGGGTGACCAGGGTGAGCTGGGCCGGGGCGAAGACGTTGGCGTTGTGGGTGACCGGCGAGGTGATGAGGTACTGGGCGCGGGTGGCGCGCAGGAAGCTGCCGACCCGGTCGATGTTGGCGATGTCGAGGTGGGCGAAGGGCTCGTCGATGAACACGAAGCCGCCGGGGCGGGCGTCGTCCATCAGGAGCGCGATGAGCAGGATCAGCGACTTCATGACTTGCTGGCCGCCGGAGGCTTCGCCGTCGTTGAGGCCGACGGCGCCCTTGCGGTCGAAGTCGAAGCGCACTTCGAGACCGGCCGAGCTGAGGCCGCTGTCGTCGTTCTCGAGGTGAGGCACCGGGCAGTCCACGTCCACGTTGGCGAGATCGCCAAGGGCGCGCAGGTTCTTGCCGTACTGGCGCACGGTGGCGCGCAGCTTGGCGATGTAGGCGGCGCGGGCCTCGGTGGTGATCTGGCGGGTGGCGCTGGCGTGGCGCTCGCGCTCGTGGAACTGGGCCTCGCGCTCGGTGACGTCGGCGCGCAGGCGGCCGGCGAGGGTGAGCACGGTGTCGTCGGTGATCCAGTCGCCGCTGTTCAGGCGCTGGCGCAGGCGGTCGCGTTCGGCGCGGGCACCGCGGGCGTCGCCGTATTTGTCGGCGAGGCGCTGGTTGTCCTGCGGGTCGCGCCAGTCGGCCGGCATGCCGCGGCGGAGCGCTCGCAGGCGCTGGATGCGGCGGGCCTGCTCGTGGCGGCGGGGGGCGGCCTCGGCGGCGAGCTCGTTGATGCGGCGGGCGAGGCCTGCGAGGTCGCGCTTCCTGCGGTCGACTTCGATGTCGATGCCGCGCAGGCGCTGGTCGATGGCCTCGACCTCGCCCTTGGCCTCGGCGCGGGCGGCGATGGCGGCGGTGAGGCGGGCGCGGGCGGCGGGGAGCGCGGCCTCGGCGGCGTCGAAGGCCTCGGCCCGGGCGGCCAGCAGCTGGGCGGCCTCGATGCCATGGAGGCGGGCGCGCAGGGCGTCGGCCTCTTCCTTGGCGGCGTCCAGCTCGGGGCGCAGCTGGCGCAGGCGGGCGTCGATGCTGTGCATGTCGGCGTCGAGTTGCTCGAGGCGGACCTTGCGGGCGAGTTCGCCGAAATGGAAGTCGGCCGGCTTGCCCAGGTGGCGGGCGCCGCGGCGCTCCCGGTGGTAGCCGTCGCGGGTGATCCATTCGGTCTCGCGGGGCAGGCGGCGGGCGGCGTCGGTGTCGTCCACGCGCTGGATGCGGCCGAGCAGGTCGGCCAGCCAGCGCGGTACGGCGTCGGCAAAGCGGATCACCTCGGCCAGCGAGCCGCGGGCGGGCGGCGGGGCGGGCTCGAGCTCGGGCACGATGAAGTGGCGGAAGCGCTCGGCCTCGCCCAGGGCCCAGGCGGCGTGGCGGTCCTGCTCGCGGGTGAGCAGCAGCACGTGGCGGTAGGGGCGCAGCACGGCCTCGACGGCGCCCTGCCAGGCGGGGTCGGTGACCTCGACGATCTCGGCCAGCGCCCGGTGGGCGATGCCGGCCTCGCTGAGGCGGGCGCGGAAGCGGCTGACCTCCGGGTCGCCGGGCGGGCCGCGGTGGTCGCGGGTGGCGCGCAGCTGGGCGGTCTTGTCTTCGAAGGCGGCGATGGCCTCGCGCTCCTGGCGCTGCAGGTGGAGCAGGCGGGCGTCGGCCTTGGCGTAGGCGGCTTCGAGGTCGACGGCGGCGTCGCCGGCCTCGCGGGCCAGGCGGGCGCGCAGGGCGCTGCGCTCGGCGAGGAGCTTGTCGAAGTCGCGCACCGCGTCGTGGGCGGCGAGGTGGTCCTGCTCGGCGTCGAGGTCGCGCTGGCGGGCGGCATTGCGGGCGGTTTCGGCGGCGGTTTTTTCGGCTTCGACGGCGGCGCTGCGCTGCTTCAGGGCGGCGAGTTCGGCCTCGCTCTGTGTGCGGTCGGCGCGGCTGCGGGCGATCTCGCCGCGGGCCAGCGCGATGTCGCGGATGAGCTCGGCCACTTCGAGGCGCGGCACGATCTCGCTCTCGAGGGCCAGGGCTTCGTCGGCGAGCTGCTTCCATTCGAGGTAGCGGTCGGCCTCGAGGCGCTTGGCCTCGGCCTGGGCGCGCAGGCGGTCGAGGTCGAGGCCGAGGGCGGAAAGCTCGCGCTCGGCGTTGTTCTGCTCTTCGCGGGCGGCGGCGTAGTTGTCGAGCACCTCCTTGTCGCCGAAGACGTCGAAGACGAGTTCGAGGAGCGCCTTGGGCGAGTATTCGCAGAGCTTGTCGGTGTCGCCCTGCTCAAGGGCCAGCACCTTGGCGATGGCGGGGGTGAGGCCGCCCCAGGCGAGGCGGCTCTGGTAGTCGCGGTAGCCGACCCACTCGACGGCCTTGTCTTCGTTGGCTTCCAGGGCCTCGATGGGCAGGTCGCCGTCGGCAATGGCGTAGTCGCGGGTCCAGTCGCCGCCGGCGCGGCGGATGCGGCAGGCGAGGGTGACTTCGTCCTTCAGACAGGGGAAGAAGGGCCGCTTGCCGGTGCTGCCGGGCCGGTTGGCGACCACCGCGCGGATCCACGCGAAGCTGCGGTTGGCCCGGCGCACGTAGCGGCGGAAGTCGCGCTTGCCCGAGCAGCGCAGGCCGAAGAGCGTGCGCAGGGCGTCGAGCAGGGTGGTCTTGCCGGAGCCGTTGGGCCCGACGATGGTGATGATCTGGGCGTCGAGGGGCAGGCTGAAGCGGCGCCAGTAGTCCCAGTGGACGAGTTCGAGCTGCTTGATGTGGAACATGTCAGAGGCCTCCGTCGGCGTCGTCGGGCGGCGGGGTGTCGGGGTCGGCGGGCCGGTGGCCGGCCTGGGCGAGCACTTCGCCGAGGGTGCCGTGGATGATGCGGTCGGCGAGCAGGCGGTAGTCGAGCAGCACGTCGAGGAGCGGGCCTTCGAAGATCAGGCCGCCGCGCCGCTCGATGAAGCCGAGCTGGGCGAGGCGCGACAGCAGCTTGCCCTGCACGTAGGTCTTGTGGCCGAGCACCGGCGCGAAGTCGGCCAGCAGCGAGGCTTCCGACAGGCTGCCGGCGACCTCCTCGCCGTGGGGCAGCGGGGCTTCCTGGCCGAACATGTCGTGCTGGCCGTCGTCGATGAGCTTCTGGCGGTTGACCTGGCGCTCGCGCTTGGGCAGCACGATGAGCGCCCAGATGATCACCAGCAGGGCGATCTGGTCGCGGGTGAGGCCGATGTTGCTGGCGGCGTATTCGCGGCCGGCGCCGAAGACGGGTTCGTGCACGTCGTCGGCGAGGGCCACCGCCACGTGCTCGGCGTAGGGGTTGTCGATGAGCTGCAGGCCGACCGCGCCGAGGCGGGCTTCGAGCTCGGCGCGGAAGCTCTCGTCCACCAGCGCGCGGCGCACCTGCGGGTCGGTGCGCGGCAGGCTGCGGCTGGCCAGCAGGCGGGCGGTGAGGGTGCGGGCGGGGTGTTCCATCAGGCTTCGTCCGGGGGAAGGGCGGTGGTGTCGAGGACGGGTACCGGCTGGGCGGCGGGCAGGCTGCCGCGGGCGCCGACCAGGCCGGCCGACATGGCGGCGATCTCGTCGCTGCCGACGGCCACCGTGGCGGCGTCGAAGTGCACGTCGAGGGGCAGGCGCATGAAGTCGCCGATGGGGCCGTCGGCGGGGGCGTTGGCGTCGTCGCCGCTGCCGGCGTCGGCGAGCAGGGCGAGCAGCGACAGGCGGTAGCTGGCGGCCGGAAAGCCGCCGCCGGAGACCAGCGCGGCGAGGGTTTCCGGGGCGTGGCCGGGCTCGGCGAGGCGAGCCAGGCGCTGGCTGAAGTGCTGCAGGAGGCGCAGGTCTTCGGCTTCGGGCTCGGTGCGGCGGGGGGCGGCTTCGGCGGGCGGGAGTGCGATGTCGGCCTCGATCTGGCGGGCTTCGTCGGAGAGGGCGAGCTCGGCCCGGTCGAGGAGCTCGTGGCCACCGGCCAGCAGCGTGAGCTCGGGCGCCGGGGCGAGCACGCCGGTGGCCAGCCCGGCCAGGCTGCGGGCGTCCTGGCGGCGCAGCCAGGCGGCCACGTCGGAGGACGAGATGCCCGAGCCGCCCAGGGTGACCCGCTGGGCCTCGATCTTGTTGAGGGCGCGCTGGAAGGCAGCATCCACCCGCGCCAGGCGCGACTGGGCGAGGCCGATGCGCTGGGCGACGCGGGCGAGCTCGAAGGAGACGTCCGGGTCGGCCAGCAGCTGGCGCAGTACGTCGGTGCCCTTCTCGATCCAGCGGGTGTTGGCGGACAGGCGGCGGCGGGCATCGGCGATGCGGAACTCGGAGCCCGAGGCGATGGCGTCCTCGAAGTGCCAGGCGAGGTCGTTGAGCTTGCCTAGCAGGTGGCCGAGGCTCTCGGGGGTGACGTTGCCCATCGCCGTCTGGCCGGCCAGCTGGGTGGTGAGGAAGCCGAGCTCGAGGTCGTCCTCGGCGGCGAAGCCGAGCAGCATGCCGATCGCGGCCACCGCGTTGCGGCCGAGGTCGGAGAGGGCGTAGCGGTTGTCGTCGCCGATTTCCAGCAGGCCGTGGCCGCGCAGGCGGCGCAGCACGGTCTCGAGCTTGACCGGGTCGAGGAAGGCGAAGCGCTGGCGCAGCTGCTCGGGGCCCCAGCGCGGGGCGTCGGTCTCGCGGCCGATCTCGCGCAGCACCAGGAGGCGCATCAGCACCTCGGCCTCGCTGCCGTGGAAGAGGGTGCTGAAGGCGGCCAGCAGCGGGCGGGCCTGGAGCAGCGGGGCGAGCTCGGGCACCTCGTCGGGGGCGACGCCGGGGGCCAGGATCTCGTCGAGACGGGCTTCGGTCATGGGGCGGGGCTGAACAGGGCGAGGGCGGCGATGCGCTGCTCGATGTCGTCGGCGACCTGCTGATAGGCGGGGCTGCCGACGTGGCCGAAGCGGCGCCGGAAGGCGTCGGCCTGCATGGGCTCGGGCAGGCCGTCGGTGGCGGGCATCAGCCCTTCGCTGCGGAGCCCGCCGGCGAGGGCCGCGGCGAGCCGGGCGGGCTGGCGGATGGCCAGCTCGCCGAAGCGCGTGCCGGCGCGGTCGGCGGCGAGGTCGGCAAACGAGAAGCCGCTGCCGCCGCGGGCGTCGTCGACTTCCTTGTCGAGGCCGATGGTGTTGGCCAGCGGCTCGCCGGCCCAGGCTGCCAGCGCCGCGGAGATCGCGAAGTGCTGGGCGAGGTCGTGGCGGCCCTGCAGCGTGAGGGCCAGCGGCCGGGGCTGGCGGCGGATGGCCGGCACCAGCAGGGCGACGTTCTTGCCCGACAGCTGGGCGGCGGCGACGAAGAGGGCCTGGCGGTAGGCGTCGGCGCGCCCGTCGGGGCCGGCCCGCTCGCCGGCGTCGATGAGGAGCGGGCCGAGGACCTCGGCGAGCTCGGCCCGGCGGCGGCCTTCGCCGACCTGGTTCATCACCTCGACCAGGCGCTCGTGGGCGGCGGCGAGGCCTTCCTGCTCGGCCGGGGTGAGGGCCAGCGCGCGGGCGGTGGCGAGGAGCTCCGGCTGCCAGGTGTAGGTGACGCGCAGGGCGTCGGGGGCGAGGCGGACCTGCGACACGCTGCGCTTGAGCAGCGCGAACTCCGGGGCGAGCGCGCTGTGGCGGAGGCCCGCGTCGAGGGCCCGCATGACGAGGGCGCCGGGCAGCGCCACGCTGCCGAGCCGGACCTGATCGATCTGCCCGTCGGCGCCGAGGGCGGCGTGGGCGTTGAGGTGGCGGCCAGGGGCGAGGCCCGCCGGCAGCGGCCAGGTGTACTGGAGCTCGGCGCCGCCATCATGCAGCTGGATCGCGGCCCGGCCGGGCAGGCCGTGGCGGGCGGCGAAGTCGAGGAGGGCCTGCAGCTCGGGCCCGGCGATGCGGGCTTCGCGGCTGGCGCCGGGCGGCAGGCGGCGCGGGTCGTTGGCGCGCAGGATGCCCTTCACCCGCGTGAAGCTGGCCGCCGACAGCTCGCCGGGGGGCGGCACCAGGGGCGTGGCGCTCACGGCCTGGACGATCAGCGCGACGAGGGCCGCGACGGCCAGCAGGGC
>JAKLLM010000185.1 GCA_023150125.1 Zoogloea sp. | reverse complement strand
GGGCGTGCGCGGTTTCCTGTGGCACCAGTACGGCAAGAGTCTGGCGCGCCCCCTATGGGCCGAAACCACCGCCGCGCTGGGCAGCGCCGACCCCCGCGAGGCCGGCCGCCTGCTCGAAGCCTGGGACGAACGCCTGCCCCGCTACGACCGCGTCAACCTCGCCCGCCTGGCCGGCACGCCGGCCACCGCCGCCACCGCCGCCTTCGAGGCGATGGACCTCCAGCGCGACGACGAGACCAGCCACCTGCAGCTCACCGAGGTCATGCTCGACCAGGCCGACCGGGCCGACCTCGACCTCGCCCAGCGCCAGCTCGGCAGCATCGACGAGAGCTTCACCGGCGCCCGGCTCGACATCGGCCTCGCTCCCCGGCTGCGCCTCGCCGTCGAGCTCGGCCGTGTATCGCGCCAGATCATCGACCGCAACTACTTCAGCGCCCTGCCGGGCCTCGAGGCCCTCGCCATCGCCCGCCTCGACTGGCAGCACGACGACGGCACGACCCGCCTCGCCATCGGCCGGCGCGACAGCTACGCCAGCTACACCCCGGTCCTCGTCGAGCGTGAGCAACGCGTGAGCCGCCAGCTCAGCCTCACCGCCACCGTCGGCCGCGACCAGCCCGCCACCGAAAACGCCGCCCTGCGCGTCGCCGGCCTGCGCCAGCAGGCAGGCCTCGGCCTCACCGTGCGCCTCAGCAGGCGCGACCAGCTCAACCTGCGCTTCGACGACTACCGCTACAGCGCCCAGAACGGCCTGCCCGTCGGCCGCGCCCGCCAGACCCAGCTCGAATACGCCCACGCCTTCCGCAGCGAGCTGTCCGACCTCATCGGCAGCGCCTTCGCCAGCAACTATGATTTCGAAGGTGGCGTAAACACCGCCGACCTCCGCGCCGTCGAGATCAAGCAGCGCCTGTTCGCCACCACCCCGGTCGATGCCGCGGCGCTGGCGCCCTCCAGCTTCAACCTGTATGGCCTGCGCCTCAGCACCAACACCCGCCACATCACCGACTACACCCGCGCGCTGCGACCCTTCGGCTCGGTGGGCCTGCTGCACAACAGCGTGGTCGGCGCCGGCTACGACTACAGCCTGGGCCTGGCCGGCAGCGTGCTGGGCAACGACCACTTCTCCGCGCTGCTGCGCGAGGACAAGGGCGGCACCGGCACCTACGCCAAGACCCGCCAGTTCGCGCTGCATTACCGCTTCTTCTTCTGACTCCCACGAGGCCGACACCATGACACGCCTGCCCGCCAAGCCCCTGACCAAGCTCCTCGCCCCCGCGCTCGCCGTGCTGCTGTCGGCCTGCGCGGTGGTCGACCGCGCCCCCGCCCCCAAGCTCGAAGCCGGCGCCCGCTGGGTGGTGCTGCCCTTCGCCAACGCCACCGAGACCCCCTTCGCCGGCCAGCGCGCCGAGGCCATCAGCGAGGGCCTTCTGCGCACCCTCGGTGTGGCCGACGTGCAGCGCTACCCGGTCCAGCTCGCCACCGACAACCTCTTCGAGACCGGCGCCCCCAAGGACGCCGACAAGGCCCTCGAATGGGCCCGCGGCCAGAACGCCCGCTACGCTGTCACCGGCACCGTGGACGAGTGGCGCTACAAGGTGGGCGTCGATGGCGAACCCGCGGTGGGCGTGGCCCTGTCGGTGGTCGATGTGTCCACGGGCCGCACCGTGTGGAGCGGCGTCGGCGCCAAGAGCGGCTGGAGCCGCGACGCGCTGTCGGCGGTCGCCCAGAAGCTCATCAAGTCGCTGCTGGAGCCGGCCGTCCGCCCCTGAACCCCACACACCAGACACCTCGCCTCGCCACGCCATGAAGATCCTGCCCTACCTCACCCCCGCCGGCGCCCCCGCCGCGGCGGCCATCGCCGAAGTGCTGGCGGTGCCGCTGCTGATGCTGGCGCTGTGCGTGTGGGTCAACCCGGCCGACCCCTTCTTCACCCACGGCCCCTTCCCGTGGGTCGTCCTCGGCCCGGTGGTGGTGGCCCTGCGCTACGGCGCGCTGGCCGGCATCCTGGCGGCGCTGGTGGTGCTGGCCGGCTGGTTCGGGCTGGCCCGGCAGGGCCTGATCGGCCCGACGATCCCGCAGGACGAGTTCCTCGGCGCGCTGGTGCTGGTGATGATCTGCGGCGAGTTCGGCTCGCTATGGAGCAACCGGGTGCGCCGCGCCGAAACCATGCAGCGCTACATCGCCCAGCGCCTCGACCACCTCACCCACCAGCACTACCTGCTGCGCCTGTCCCACGACCGCCTGGAGCAGGACCTCATCTCCCGCCCGGTGTCGATGCGCGACGCCCTCCTCAACCTGCGCCGCATCACCAGCCTCGGCACGGTGGCCGATGCTGCCGCCCATGCCACGCTCCCGGCGGCCGGCGAGCTCTTGCGGCTGTTGTCCCAGTACTGCCAGATCGAATGCGCGGCGGTGTATCGCATGGAAGGCGACAACATCCGCCGCACCCCCGACCACACCCTCGGCACGCCCTTCGAGCTCAACACCACCGACCCGCTGATCGGCTTCGCCCTCGAGCGGCGCGAGCTCTCCCACGTCGCGCTCGAAGAGGTCGAGCAGCGCGGCCGCTCGCGCTACCTGGTGGTGGTGCCCCTCAAGGACGCCGCCGGCACCCTGCAGGCCCTGCTGGTGGTCGAGCGCATGCCCTTCTTCGCGCTCCACGAGGAAACCCTGCAGATGCTCAACCTGCTGCTCGGCTACTACGCCGACAGCCTCAACGCGGCGCGCATCGCCGAGCCCATCCTGCGCGCGGTGCCGGCCTGCCCGCCGGCCTTCGCCTTCGAGCTGATGCGGGTGTGGCACATCCGCCAGACTTCCGGCGTGCGCAGCGCCCTGGTGGCCCTCGAGTTCCGCAGCCAGCCCGGCTTCGACGACCTGGCCCTGCAGATCGAACGCCTCCAGCGCGCCCTCGACTCGGTGTGGGCCTGCGACTCGGCCCACGGCCGGGTGCTGTTCACCCTGATGCCCCTGGCCGGCGAGAGCGCCGCCCAGGGCTACGCCAACCGCGTCGAGGCATGGATCGCCCAGAACCGCGGCGCCACCCTCGAAGAAGCCTCGCGCTTGAGACCGGCGCCTGGGTCCAGCTCGCCGCCGGCGAGACCAGCGACGCGGCGCTGCTGCTCTACCTCACCAGCCACGGCGGCGCCAGCGCGCTGCTGGCGCTCCTCGTCTGGTCGCTGCTGCCCAAGGCCCTCGCCACCCCGCGCCTGCCGGTGCTCGGGCTGATCTGGAGCGTCAGCTTCTTCATCCCGATCTTCGGCTTCTGCGGGGTGATCCTGGCCATCTTCGCGCTGCCCTTCCTGCCCCAGCGCCGCGGCACGCTCGACTTTCGCGCCGTGCCGCTGCCCGCCCTCGACCCCCACGAGAAGCAGGACGTCACCAGCTTCCGCCAGGCCGGCGTGCGCCAGTTCCTCAAGAACGACCGCGCCCCGGTGGCCCAGCGCCTGCGCGCCGTGGTGGCGCTGGGCAACGCCCCCAGCGCGGTGTCCAACCCCATGCTGCGGGAGCTCCTCAACGACGCCACCGAAGACCTGCGCCTGCTCGCCTACGGCATGCTCGACACCCGCGAGAAGAAGATCAACGCCGCCATCCACGCCGAGCGCGGCCAGTACGCCGCCGCCGCGAGCGACACCGAGCGCCTGCTCGCCGCCCGGCGCCTGGCGGGCCTCTACTGGGAGCTGATCTACCAGGGCCTGGTGCAGGGCGACCTCATGGAGCACGCCGCCCACGAAGGCTTCAAGTACATGAGCGAGGTGATGGCCGCCGAGCCCACCAACGCCGGCGTGGCCCTGCAGTTCGGCCGCCTCCTGCACCACATGGGCCGCCACGACGAGGCCGAGGCCGCCTACCGCGGCGCCCGCGTGCTGGGCCTGCCGGCGCCGCGGGTCGAGCCCTACCGGGCCGAGCTGGCCTTCCTGCGCCGCGACTTCGACGAAGTGCGCGAGATCATCGAACACCTCGACAACTGGCAGGGCCTGTCGCGCCTGCAGCCGGTGGTCCGCCTGTGGAGCCGCAAGGCCCGCGACACCCAAACGAGCACCGCCCCATGAGCACCGACGACTTCCCAAAGGCCACCAGCGCCGACGTGGCCCTGCTGCTGGAGGGCACCTTCCCCTACGTGTCGGGGGGCGTGTCGAGCTGGGTGAACCAGATCATCCGGGCCTTCCCCGACATCCGCTTCGCGATCGTCTTTTTGGGCAGCCGGCGCTCCGACTACGGCCCGCCCAAGTACGCCATCCCGGCCAACGTGGTGCACCTCGAGACCCACTTCCTGCACGACGACATCGTCAAGGTCGAGCCCCACGCCAAGCCCACCCCGCGCAAGGGCGATGCCGGCGCCTACGCCGACGTGGCCAAACTGCACGACGGCTTCAAGGGCAACCCGGGCGGGCTCGAGGCCTTCGCCCGCATCGCCCGCGAGCTGCAGCCCGGCGGCCGGCTGACGGTGGACGACTTCCTGCACTCCGAAGCCTCGTGGGACATGATCGCCGAGCGCTACCGCCACTACTGCACCGACCCCAGCTTTGTGGACTACTTCTGGACGGTGCGCATCATGCACCAGCCCCTGTGGCTGCTCGGCAAGGTGGCCCGCGACCTGATCCCGGTGAAGGCGGTGCACAGCATCTCGACGGGCTACGCTGGCTTCCTGGGCGCGCTCATCGCCCGCTCCCGGGGCATCCCGCTGGTGCTCTCGGAGCACGGCATCTACACCAAGGAACGCAAGATCGACCTCTACCAGAACGAGTGGATCCGCGACAACCGCAACGTCTTCCAGAAAGACCCGGCCGACCTCTCGTACTTCCGGCAAATGTGGATCCGCTTTTTCGAATGGCTGGGCCGCCTCACCTACGACGCCGCCGACCCCATCATCGCCCTTTACGAGGCCAACCGCCTGCGCCAGGTGGCCGACGGCGCGCAGGCCGAGCGCACCTTCTGCATCCCCAACGGCATCTCCCTTGAACGCCTGTCGCCGCTGCGCGACAAGCAGCCCGACAGCCCGCCGCCGGTGCTGTGCCTGATCGGCCGGGTGGTGCCGATCAAGGACATCAAAACCTTCATCCGCGCGATGCGCCGGGTGGTGAACCTGATGCCCGAGGCCGAAGGCTGGATCGCCGGCCCCGAGGACGAAGACCCGGGCTACGCCGAGGAATGCCGCAACCTCGCCGAGAGCCTCGGCCTCACCGATAAGGTCAAGTTTCTGGGCTTCCAGCGCATCGACGAGATCCTGCCCAAGGTGGGCGCGCTGATTTTGTCGTCGATCTCCGAGGCCCTGCCGCTGGTGGTGCTGGAAGGCTACGCCGCCGGCGTGCCGTCGATCTCCACCGACGTCGGCTCGTGCCGGCAGCTGATCTACGGCTTCGGGCCCGACGACGAAGCCCTCGGCGCCGCCGGCCGCATCGTCGGCATCGCCGACCCGGCGGCGCTGGCCGACGCCGCCGTCGAGCTCATTGGCAACGTGGACGCCTGGCGCGCCGCCCGCGCCGCCGGCATCGCCCGGGTCGAGCGCTACTACGCCGACACCATGATGTTCGGCGCCTACCAGAAGGTGTACGACAAGGCCCTCGGCCTGCCCGGCACCGGAGGGCCAGCATAATGGCCGGCATCGGCTTCGAGCTGCGCAAGCTGCTGAGGAAGGACAGCCTCCTCGGCCTCGTCCAGGCCTACGCCTACGCCGGGGTAATCGGCTCCGGGCCGTGGGTGCTGTCGATTGTCGGCATGCTGCTGATCGGCTTTTTGTCGGCGGCGGTGGTGGTGCCGCCCATCCTCATCACCCAGTTCCAGGTGTCGGTGACCTGGCTCATCGCCAGCTCGCTGATCGTCACCGGCGTGGTGCAGCTGGCCTTCACCCGCTACATCTCCGACCGCCTCTTCGAGAAGCGCGACGACATCGTGCTGAGTAGCCTCAACGGCCTGCTGCTGGCGGTGATCAGCGTGTGCGGCGCCCTTGGCATGCTGCTCGCCTTCGTGGCCTTTCCGGGCTACGACCTGGCCTACCGGGTGCTCATGCTGGCGGCCTTCGTGCTGCTGTGCGGCATCTGGATCGTCACCATCCTGCTGTCGGGCCTCAAGCGCTACAAGCAGATCCTGATGATGTACGCCCTCGGCTACGGCCTCACCGTGGTGGCCGCGCTGGTGGCCCGCCCGTGGGGCCTCAACGGGCTGCTGTTCGGCTTCGTGGTGGGGCACGTGGTGCTCTTTGTGGGCATGTGGGTGATCGTCGCCGCCGGCTACCCGAGCGTTGATAGCCTCAGCTTCGGCTTCTTCGACAAGAAAACCCGCTACCCCAGCCTGATGATCATCGGCGTGCTCTACAACCTGGGCGTGTGGATGGACAAGTTCGTGTTCTGGCTCTACCCGCCCACCTCGGAGAGCATCATCGGCCCGCTGCGCGCCTCGGTGATCTACGACCTGCCGGTGTTCATGGCCTACCTGTGCATCCTGCCCGGCATGGCGGTGTTCCTGGTGCGCATCGAGACCGACTTCGTCGAGTACTACGACGCCTTCTTCGAGGCCGTGCGCACCGGCGGCTCACTGGAGTACATCGAGGACATGCGCGACGAGATGGTGTATTCGGTGCGCCAGGGCCTCGCCGAGATCGCCAAGATCCAGGCCCTCGCCCTCATCGTGGCGGTCGTGCTCGGCCCGGCGGCGCTAGAGGCCCTGGGCATCTCCAGCCTCTACCTGCCGCTGTTCTACATCCAGACCCTCGGCGCCAGCCTGCAGGTGGGCTTCCTGGCGCTGCTCAACATCTTCTTCTACCTCGACCGCCGCCGCCTCATCCTCGGCCTCACCGCGCTCTTTTGCGTCGCCAACCTCGGCTTCACCCTCCTCACCCTCAAGATGGGCGCCATCTACTACGGCTACGGCTACGCCGCCGCGGTGCTGCTGGCGCTGGTGTGCGGGCTGTATTTTCTGGATCGGCGGCTGGGAAGGCTGGAGTACGAGACCTTCATGCTGCAGTGAGGGGAGAGTCGGGGCTTTACGTACTGACACTGTACGTATCGCGTGCTACCCTGAATCAAAGGAGATAAGCCATGACCACCCCCAGAACCGACAGGCTCGACCTACGGCTCAGCACTGAAGCCAAGCAGGCATTGCAGGCCGCGGCCATGGTGCGGCAGACCTCCGTTTCCGATTTCGTGCTGGCCAGTGCCCTGGAGGCGGCACAGGAAGCGCTGGCCGACCGGAACCGGTTCGGCCTGGATGCCGACCAGTGGGCTGCCTTCCAGGCGGCACTCGATGCACCCCCGACGTCCAAGCCAAGGCTGCAACAACTCCTGCAAGGGCGGAGCGTGTTCGAGTGACGGGCTTGCGGATCGAAAAGCTCCGGCGAGACCACGACACATCCACCTTCCATTGCGGCGACGACGGCCTGGACCGCTTCCTCGACCGGTTTGCCCTCGCCAACCAGCGCGCGGGCGGGTCCACCACCTACGTCGCGCTGTCGGACCAGACCATCGTCGGCTTCTACAGCCTGGCCGTCGGCCAGGTTCTCCACGAAGACGCCCCGGATCGCCTTGCCAAGGGGCTTGCGCGGCATCCCGTGCCCGTCATGATCCTGGCCCGGCTGGCCGTGGGCCTGAACTGGCAGGGGAAAGCGCTCGGGGCGGGTCTGCTGAAAGACGCCTTGCTGCGGACACTCCAGGCCGCCGACATCGCCGGCATCCGTGCCATCCTGGTGCATGCCAAACACGACAAGGCCCGCAGCTTTTACGCCCATCTGGGCTTCGACCCCTCGCCGAGCGACCCCTATCACTTATACCGTCTGATCAAGGATATCCGGGGCATGACGGGGAATTGAGGGTGGTCGGTCGCAGTCAGGGTAGCATCGGCCGACATCGCGTCATCGGCGCCGCCCCAAACCGGAACAGGCCGGCTTCTCGCCGCCGCAAGCGTAAAAACGCACCACCGGAAACAATGGCGCATCGATGTCGGATCGTGTCGCGGGGGGACGTCGGATTACGCTGCGCTAATCCGACCTGCCTGAGCTGCGACCCCGTTCGGGCAGGGAGTAGGTCGGGTTAGCGCAGCGTAACCCGACGCCCTCCCCCATGCCGCACGCCGCAGGTGGACACGCCGGCCGCGGTGGGCTTGCTTTTGTGGCCTTTCGGATGGAGCATCGAAGCGGGGCCGGGGCGGGCCCAATGCCGGCAGCGGGCAGCGAGGGTTTCAGGGCGTGGAGGTGAATAGAGAGATCACCCGCTACCGAACTCCCAACCATCTCCGGGCCTCCTGGCTGATCTTTCCTCTCGACGACGGCACCTCGCCGCGGGTGTTGATGCCCTTGCCCGGCAGCGGGAAGGGCTTGCCATGAACCGCCTTCCGCAAGCGGCCCCGCGGCGCGCCCTGCTCGCGGCGCTGATCGGGCTGGCGCTGGCGGGCCCGGCATCCGCCGGCGGGGTGAGCCGCTCGGAGGGGCTGTGCACCCCTGCCGAGACGGCCTACTTCTCATGCCGCACCGCCAGCGGCGCCTGGATCGCCCTCTGCGAAGCTGCGGTGCATGGCCTGCAATACCGCTTCGGCCGCCCCGGCCAGATCGCGCTGACCTACCCCACCGCGGGCCGGCCGGACTTCCGCTACGCCCATTACTTCCGGGCCGGCGTCGACCGGACCGAGGTGAGCTTTCGTAACGGCGACGCCGATTACGCCGTCTTCGACTACACCGAGGGCAGGCAGCGCAGCGCCGGGGTGCGCGTGCTAACGGCCAGCGGCCGGGAGAAGACATTCGCCTGCCGGGGCGCAGTGCTGAGCCGCCTGGGCGCCCTCGAGGCAGCGCTGCCCTGCGACGCCGACAGCGCCCTGAACCTCGGCAGCTGCCCGGCACCTCGCGTGCCGAATTGCTCGCTTGCATGACGTGAAGGTGCGATTGCCCTGAAGGAGATGCCCGCCCTCTTTCAAGCCTCGCCCGCGTGCCCGATGCGGCCGGGCGCCCAAGACATTTTTGTGTTATGGCTGCTCAAGAAGGAGCCTCTTCCTCACGATTGCCCAGCAACAATCGCCGATGACCGACCGATCGAATCGGCGTCGGAAAACCCTTCCAAATCCGATGCGCCTCGAACACGCCAGGTCGATCAGGAGCAGACGCGCGGATAACTCATCATGGCCCGGGCCGCTACGCCCAACCAGGAGGCCGGATACACGTGAGCAATCGATCCCCTTGTTATCCAACATTCACGCTGGCAAAACGAGAGGAGTCCATATGCGGGTCAGCGCAGCGTAACCCGACGCCACTCCGCGCAAAACCACCCCGCCTGCCTCAGTCCAGCCGCCGGTACAGCCCGGCTTCGTGGTGCACCCGGCCGAGGTCTTCGAGGGCATCGAGGACGGCCTGGACGCTGGCCATGGGGGAGCGTTTGAAGCTGGCGGCGACGGTGGCGGCGTCGAGGGGGCCGGGGTGCAGGCTGGCGAGCACGGCGGCGATCTGTTCGCGCATGGTCTTGGGCCAGGCGGCCTTGCCGGCAGCGGACTTGGCTGCCGTGGCGGCGGCGGGCTCGACGGCAGCCTCGTCGGGGGTGTCGATGGCGGCCTGCTGGCTGGGGGCGGCGGCGCCGGGGTGCTGGTAGTCGGGGCGCA
>JAKLLM010000184.1 GCA_023150125.1 Zoogloea sp. | reverse complement strand
CAGCGGCACCGGCGCCGCCACCAGGGCCGGCGCTGCGCCGACGGGCTGCGCCGTGGCCAGCCCGCGGATGCTGGCCAGCGCCTGCGGCGACAGCGGCGTGCCGCGCTCCCGGGCCAGCGCGTCGGCATTGCCCCGGGCCAGGTTCTGGGAGCTGCCGCGGCACTGGACGAAGGCCTCGCGCCAGGCCACCTCGGCCTTCACCGAAAGGCCGTCGCGCTCGGTCGCCGACACGCCGCCGGCGGCCTTGAGGCGCTGGGTGTGGTCGGTGGCCTGGTCCCACAGGGGGCCGCAGTGCTCGGCGTTGTGGGCGTCCACCTGGGCCTGCTCGGCCTTGCGCTGGGCCTGCTGCTGGCGCACCCCCGAACATTTGTCGGCAGCGCCCTCCCAGGCCATCACCGCCTTGCCGTAGAGCATCGCGGCGTCGTCCCAGCGCTTCTCCCGGGAGGCCGTGCGCGCGTAGTCGACGAGGGAGCCGGCGCTCTTCCAGGCGCTGTCGCAGGCCGGGCCGGCGCTCAGCAGCTCGGCGTTGGCGGCGCGTGCCTTGACGGTGGCGGCGAGGCTCTTCTCGGCTTTCTCGCGGTGGGGCGACTGGCACACCTCGATGGCCTCACGCCAGCTTTTCTCGGCCTCGCCGAGGTGCTGCTCGATCTGCGCCGGGTCACCCTTCTCGCCGCGGGCCATGGTGGCCCGCAGGTCGAGGTCGAGGGCCTTGTCGACGCGCGGCTGGCATTCGCCCTGGTGGCTCAGCGCCGTCTCGGCGCTGCGCATCTCGGCCGTGGCGGCGTCGCCCTGGCGGTTGGCCCGGGCGGCGACCGCCGGGCAGCTGGCGGCGACATTGAGAAAACCGGCCCCGGCGTCGCGCAGCAGCGGCGCGGCCTCGCGCCAGCGCTTGGCCCGGGCGGCCTGGCGGCCCAGTTCGAGGTTGGCCTCGGCCTCCTGCATCAGCAGCGGGCAATCCGGCCCGACCCCGCTGGCGTCACCGGCAGAGGCCGCCGGCATCGCACCGGCATCCGGCGCCGCCTGCTGGGCCTGGGCGCTGCCGGCCAGGGCGGACAAGGCAAGGGCCAGCCCACCGGCCAGCCCCGAAACACGCAAACTCTTCATCACGTCAATCCTGCCCCGTTTCGAGGGGCATCCTCAGCATTGCATCAATCAAGCCGCCGGAGCCTGCGGCTCCGGCAGGCGCGGACGGCACGGCTTCATCGCTTTCCGACAGCATCGCCAGGCCCGCGCCCTCGTCGGAGGCGCTGGGCAGGTCGGTCAGCTTGAGGGCGAAGGCCTCGAGGGAGGCGCCCTTCAACACCGCCGCCAGCATGTCCTCGCGCTGGGTCTGGCGGGCCAGCGTGGAGTAGCGCACGAGGCGCTCCTCGTCGAGCACGAAGGCGTTGCTCACCAGCCCCTGGTCGAGCAGTTTCTGGTGCAGCGTGGCGCCCGCCAGGGGGTCGCCGCCGATCTTGCCGATGCGGTCCCAGGCCCAGCGATCGGCGTCGTCAAAGGCCGTGGTGGCCACCCACGACAGGCTGGAAACCGACATCCCGACCCGCGCCATGAAGGTGTCGCGCAGCACGTTGCCGGCCTGGCGCCCGACCGACTTGGCCACCTCCTCGCCGACCTTCTTCACGTAATCCTGGGCTGCCTGTTCGGCCAGCCGGCGGGCCGCCTCCTCGAGAGCCGCCTTGGCCGCCGCCTCGCCGGCCGCCTTGGTCGCTGCGGCCGCGGCTGCCTGGGCAGCCTGGTTCACCGCCACCTTGGCGGCCTGGGCGGCCGCGTTGAGGCCGGTGGCGAGCGAGGCCACCTCGAACAGCGTCGACACGATTTCCTTGCTGTAGTGGTAGGTCTTCATCCGCGCCCCGCCCTCTTCGGACAGGCCCTGGGTCCACAACACCATCCACAGGGCTTCGTCGGGGGTGATCTGGGGCCGGAAGATGTCGAGGGGGTGAACGCTCATCAGCCAGTGGAAATCCTGGTAGCCCGGCGTCACCGGCGGCGCCAGGCGGGTGTAGCCGCGGCACACCTGGAAGGGCTTGAGGGTCACCGTCTTCCCTGCCGCGGTCTTCACCGGGAAGGGGTCGCCGTCGTCGCGCAGGCTGGCGAGCTCGGCCAGCATCTTGTTGCTGTCCTTCTTCTTGTAGCCGTCGATCTCGACGATCTTGTCGCCCACCACGAGGCCGGCGTCCGGCGCTGCCGCGACCACCGTGAGCCGCTCATCCACCTGGAGCGCGCGCACCCAGGCCACGCGGTCGTCCTCTTCCCACTCGAAGCTGGTCGCCACGCTGATCGGCAGCTCCCACTGGCGGCTGCAGTCGGGGTCGTTGAGGGCCGCCGAGCGGGCGATCGCCGGCCGCAGGGCCCGCTCGCCGTGGCCGAGGGCGCGCAGGTTGGCGAGCAGGGTTTCATTGACCTTGCGGCCGTCGTCGACGGTGTACTGGACGGTGCTGCAGGCACCGAGAAGCAGGGACGCGAGGGCCATAGCCCAGGCGGTCGGGCGGAAAAGGGACTGCATCGGGGGCGAACCGAGTTACAAAATGTTTTTATCGGCAGGGTCTGCGGATTATGCAGCACTTTGCGGAGCCTGCCTGTGGCGCGGTCGAGCATCGCGGGCATCCGGCGGGCCTCCCTTGAAATCCCCTTTGCCAAGGCTACCCAAGTACCGGGGAATCAAAGATAATTACGGTCTTTGCGCGCCGCTCCGCCGGCCCAAGGTTCCCTCGATGTCTTCTTCGCGTAACGTCAAGCCGCCCGTCTTCAACCCCCTGACTGGCGCGATCCGCGCGCTGGCCATGGACGCCGTCCAGAAGGCCAACTCCGGCCACCCGGGCGCCCCGATGGGCATGGCCGAAATCGCCGAAGTGCTGTGGCGCCGCCACCTGCGGCACAACCCGGCCAACCCCAAGTGGGCCGACCGCGACCGCTTCGTCCAGTCCAACGGCCACGGCTCGATGCTGATCTACAGCCTGCTGCACCTCACCGGCTACGATCTGTCCATCGACGACATCAAGCAGTTCCGCCAGCTCCACAGCAAGACCCCGGGCCACCCCGAGGTCGGCTACACCCCCGGCGTCGAGACCACCACCGGCCCGCTCGGCCAGGGCATCACCAACGCGGTGGGCATGGCGCTGGCCGAAAAGGTGCTGGCCGCCGAGTTCAACCGCCCCGGCCACACCATCGTCGATCACTTCACCTACGTCTTCCTCGGCGACGGCTGCCTGATGGAAGGCATCTCCCACGAAGCCTGCTCCCTCGCCGGCACCTGGGGCCTGGGCAAGCTGATCGCCTTCTACGACGACAACGACATCTCCATCGACGGCCACGTCTCGGGCTGGTTCACCGACGACACCCCGAAGCGCTTCGAAGCCTACGGCTGGCACGTGGTGCGCGACGTCCAGGGCCACGACCCGGTCGAGATCGAGGCCGCCCTCAAGGCCGCTCAGGCCGAAACCGGCCGCCCCAGCCTGATCTGCTGCAAGACCATCATCGGCGCCGGCGCCCCCAACAAGCAGGACAGCCACGACTGCCACGGCGCCCCCCTGGGCGCCGCCGAGATCGAGGCCACCCGCGCCCACATCGGCTGGGCCCACCCCGCCTTCGAGATCCCCGCCGACGTCTACGCCGCCTGGGACGCCCGCGCCAAGGGCGCCGCCGAAGAGGCCGAGTGGAACGCCCACTTCGCTGCCTACGCCGCCGAGTTCCCCGAGCTCGCCGCCGAGTTCACCCGCCGCATGGCCGGCGACCTGCCCGCCGACTGGGCTGCCCACGTCGACGGCGTCGTCGCCCAGGTGATCGAGAAGGCCGAGACCATCGCCACCCGCAAGGCCAGCCAGAACAGCATCGAAGCCTTCGCCCCCAAGCTGCCCGAGCTCCTCGGCGGCTCGGCCGACCTGGCCGGCTCCAACCTCACCCTGTGGTCCGGCGCCAAGGGCGTGAGCAAGACCAGCGGCGGCAACTACGTGTACTACGGCGTGCGCGAGTTCGGCATGGCCGCCATCGCCAACGGCGTGGCGCTGCACGGCGGCCTGGTGCCCTACACCGCCACCTTCCTGATGTTCAGCGAATACGCCCGCAACGCCCTGCGCATGGCGGCGCTGATGAAGGTGCGCCAGGTCTTCGTGTTCACCCACGACTCCATCGGCCTCGGCGAGGACGGCCCGACCCACCAGCCGGTCGAGCAGACCGCCAGCCTGCGCCTGATCCCCAACATGGACGTCTGGCGCCCCTGTGACACCACCGAATCGGCGGTCGCCTGGGCGGCCTCCATCGAGCGCCGCGACGGCCCGAGCAGCCTCGCCTTCTCGCGCCAGAACCTGCCCTTCCAGGCCCGCAGCGCCGAACAGGTCGCCGCGATCCGCCGCGGTGGCTACGTGTTGTCCGAAGCGGGCACTGCGTCACAACCCATCGCCCCGCAAGCCGTTATCATAGCGACCGGTTCCGAAGTGGCCCTCGCCATGGCCGCCCAGCAGCAGCTCGCTGCCGAAGGCGTGGCGGTGCGCGTGGTCTCGATGCCCAGCACCAACGTCTTCGACCGCCAGGACGCCGAATGGCGCGCCAGCGTGCTGCCCAAGGGCCTGCCCCGGGTGGCCGTCGAAGCAGGCGTCAGCGACGGCTGGTACAAGTACGTGGGCATCGACGGCGAAGTGATCGGCGTCAACCGCTTCGGCGAATCCGCCCCGGCGGGCGAGCTGTTCAAGTATTTCGGCATCACCACCGAGGCCGTGGTCGCGGCGGTGAAGAAAGTCATCGGCTGATTCACCCTCCGGGGTGGCAGCCCAGGCGCGGCGCCCCTTGGCGCCGTAGCCGGCAAAAATTCGGTTTCATGTATTTAAACTAGGGAGAAGACTCGATGAGCATCAAAGTCGCCATCAATGGTTTCGGTCGTATCGGTCGCTGCACGCTGCGCGCCATCTACGAGCAAGGTCTGCAGAACGAATTCGAAGTGGTTGCCATCAACGCCTCCGGCGACCTGGCCACCAACGCCCACCTGCTCAAGTACGACACCACCCATGGCCGCTTCGCCACCTCGGTCGAGACCGAAGGCGAGAACATCATCATCATCGACGGCAAGAAGATCCCCTTCTACTCCACCAAAGACCCGAAGGGCGTCAACTGGGGCACCCACGGCGTCGACGTGCTGCTCGAGTGCACCGGTGCCTACACCACCAAGGCCAAGGCCCAGGCCCTGCTCGACCAGGGCGCCAAGCGCGTGCTGATCTCCGCCCCGGGCGGTGACGACGTCGACACCACCATCGTGATGGGCGTCAACGAAGAAGCGCTGAAGGCCGGCATGACCGTCGTCTCCAACGCCTCCTGCACCACCAACTGCCTGGCCCCGGTCGCCAAGATCCTGGCCGACAGCGTCGGCATCAAGCAGGGCCTGATGACCACCATCCACGCCTACACCAACGACCAGGTCACCGTCGACGTCCGCCACAAGGACCTCCGCCGTGCCCGTGCCGCTGCCGCCAACATCATCCCGACCAAGACCGGCGCCGCCAAGGCCGTCGGCCTGGTGCTGCCGCAGCTGGTCGGCAAGGTCGATGGTTTCGCGCTGCGCGTGCCGACCATCAACGTCTCGCTGGTCGACCTCACCTTCACCGCCGAGCGCGCCACCACCAAGGAAGAGATCAACGCGCTGATGACCGCCGCCGCCAACGGCCCGCTCAAGGGCATCCTGGCCGTCAACACCGAGCCGCTGGTCTCCTCCGACTTCAACCACACCACCGTCTCCTCCACCTTCGACGCCACCCAGACCCGCGTCATCAAGGGCGAAGACGGCTCCGTGCTGGTCAAGGTGCTGGCCTGGTACGACAACGAATGGGGCTACTCCTGCCGCATGCTCGACGCGGCCCGCGCCTTCGTGAACGCCAAGTAATCCCGCTGTGTCGACGCCCCGCCCCGCGCGGGGCGTTTTTCATTCCAGAGCCTCGAAGAACATCATCATGCAAGTCAAGAAACTCACCGACCTCGACGTCGCCGGCAAGCGCGTGTTCATCCGTGCCGACCTCAACGTGCCCCAGGACGAAGCCGGCAACATCACCGAAGACACCCGCATCCGCGCCTCGATCCCGTCCATCAAGTGCGCCCTCGACGGCGGCGCCGCGGTGATGGTCACCTCCCACCTGGGCCGCCCCACCGAAGGCGAGCTCAAGGCCGACGACACCCTGGCGCCGGTCGCCGTGCGCCTGGGCCAGCTGCTCGGCAAGCCGGTGCGCCTGATCCAGAACTGGGTGGATGGCGGTTTCAGCGTCGCCCCCGGCGAAGTCGTGCTGCTCGAGAACTGCCGCTGCAACAAGGGCGAGAAGAAGGACAACGAAGAACTCGCCAAAAAGATGGCCGCCCTGTGCGACATCTACGTGAACGACGCCTTCGGCACCGCCCACCGCGCCGAAGCCACCACCCACGGCATCGCCAAGTTTGCCCCGGTCGCCTGCGCCGGCATCCTGATGGGCGCCGAGATCGACGCCCTCGGCAAGGCCCTGCACGCCCCGAAGCGCCCGCTGGTGGCCATCGTCGGTGGCTCCAAGGTT
>JAKLLM010000183.1 GCA_023150125.1 Zoogloea sp. | reverse complement strand
CGGCTCGATGGCCACGATGGCGGCATAGGACGAGGCAAACGCCAGCCACGCCGACAGCGGCGTGGCCACCTCGCTGATGGCCAGCCAGAAGCCGACCATCAGCGTGACGCCGCCGTAGAAGGCCGCGTCGAGCTTGAGGATGCTGCGCAGGTCCAGCCGCGCCCGGGCCGCCTGCAGGCGCTTGCCGAGGGTGGCGTGCACCAGCACCAGCGGCACAGCGAGGGACAGGGTGTTCACGCCGAGGTGGGCGAGGTCGGCCGGTGCGAACAGCAGCCCCTGGGCGAGCAGGCCGATGGCGAAGCCGAACAGGGCCGGCACGAAGCCGAGGGCCAGGTAGAGCGGCATCGCGCCGAGGAAGTGCAGCTCGGACGGCCCCACCGGGAGGTGGAAGGCCTGCATGAACAGCATGAACAGCAGGCCTGCGATCAAGCTGCGGACGACCAGCGGTGGGGCCTTGAGGAGCTGGATGGACTGGCTGCCGAGCAGGGCTGCGGCGGCAAAGTTGGCGGCGAGGATCTTGGCACTGGCGACGTACCCCGGTTCGATGTGCATGTTGCTTCCCTTCGTGACGATTGGACGAAGTGCGGCAAGACATCGGGGGCGCGCAGGCGCAGCCTGCAACGGAAAGACGGACCGGTGACCGGGCAGGCACGGACCAGGGGCGACAGCGGTTCCGGGAGATGCAGCGGGAACGGGACGGACGGCAATGGTCGGGCAAGCCCATCGGTCGGCTCTGCCCACACCCCGGGGCCATACCACACCATAACGTCACAGGCCGGTCTTCTGGCTCGCCTTCATCCTCTTCTGCCAACCTTCCCGCGTGCGAGCACGCAGTGGCGTAAAGCAGATTCGTCAGGCTTACAGCAGCGGGGGCTGCGCCGGAATGGTCGGGGAGAGCATGCTCCCGACGTCACCGGACTTCCCGTTTCACCTCACCCGCAGACGCGGGGTCGGCACCCGTAACGAGCCGGAGTCTAACCGCATGCGGTGGGCAGCGGCAAGCCCGATCTGAATATCGATTCGGCGTGGGCGCCGATGCGCGGGCGCGCCGGCGGGGGGCTCGCAGGGGGATTGCCGGCGCCGGGCGGGGCGGCCGCCGGCAGCGCGGGCTTCAGCGACCGCGCAGGAAGAGCTTGTCGAGGTCGGCCATCGTCAGCGCCGTCCAGGTGGGGCGGCCGTGGTTGCACTGGTCGGCGCGCTCGGTGGCTTCCATCTCGCGCAGGAGCGCGTTCATCTCGGGGAGCGTCAGGCTGCGGTTGGCGCGCACCGCGCCGTGGCAGGCCATGGTGGCGAGGAGCTCGTTGCGGCGGGCGGTGACGACCTCGGTGGCCGGGTAGTCGCGCAGCTCGGCGAGCAGCGAGCGCACCAGCTCGCCCACCGGCGCGGCAGCGAGCAGGGCCGGCACGCTGCGCACCGCGAGCTCGGCGGGGCCGGCCGGGGCGATCTCGAAGCCCATGCGTTCGAGCAGCTCGGCGTGCTCTTCTGCGGTGGCCATGTCCTTGGCGCCGACGCCGAACACCGCCGGGATCAGCAGGCGCTGCACGCCCGGCGTGCCGTCGAGCAGGGTCTTGAGGCGTTCGTAGAGGATGCGTTCGTGGGCGGCGTGCATGTCGACGAGGATCAGCCCGGCCTCGTTCTGGGCCAGGATGTACACGCCGTGGAGCTGGGCCAGCGCGTAGCCCAGCGGCGGCGCGAGGTCGCCGGCGGGCATGGCCGGTGCGGGCGCCGGAGCGCCCGCGCGGGGGGCGAAGGTGGTGGGCGTGAAGCCGGCCTGGGCGGCGGGCTCGGGCCGGGCCGAGGCGGCGAAGTCGAAGTAGGCGCGGGAGGCCGGCTCCATCGCCAGCCGGCCTTGCTGGGGCGGCGGGAAATACGGCGCCTGGCGGCTTGCCAGGGGCGCTTCGGCGGTGGGTGCGGCGGGCTCGGGGCGGGTCGCGTCGTCGGCCAGGCCGCCGGCGCCGGAGGCGGCCAGGGTGCGCTTGAGGGCGTGGTAAACAAACTGGTGCACCGCCCGCGAGTCGCGGAAACGCACCTCGATCTTGGCCGGGTGCACGTTCACATCGACGCCGTAGGGGTCGAGCTCGAGGAACAGCACGTAGGCCGGGTGGCGGCTGCCGTGGAGGATGTCGGCGTAGGCCTCGCGGATGGCGTGGGTGACCAGCTTGTCGCGCACGAAGCGGCCGTTCACGTAGAAGAACTGGGCGTCGCGGCTGCTCCGCGAATAGGCCGGCAGCGAGGCGTAGCCGGTGAGGCGGAGCGGGCCGGCCTCGGCCTCGACGAGGCGCGCGGCGTTCAGAAAGTCGTCGCCCAGCAGCGCCCGCACGCGGGCCTCGCGGCGGCCGGAGGGCAGGCGCAGGCTGACCCGCCCGTTGTGGCTGAGCTGCAGCGCCACGTCGGGGCGGGCCAGCGCGAGGCGTCGGAAGACGTCGTCGCAGTGGGCAAACTCGGTACCCTCGCTCTTCAGAAACTTGCGCCGGGCCGGGGTGTTGAAATACAGGTCGGCCACGTCCACCACCGTGCCGTGGTTGAGGGCCGCCGGGCTGAGCTCCCGCGGGTCGGCGTCGATGCGCCAGGCGTGGGGCGCGCCGTCGAAGCGGCTGGTGATGCTCATCCGCGACACCGCGGCGATGGCGGCCAGCGCCTCACCGCGGAAGCCCATCGTGCCCACGTGCTCCAGGTCGTCGAGGCTGGCGATCTTGCTGGTGGCGTGGCGTTCGAGGGCCAGCGGCAGCTCTTCCTTGGGGATGCCGCAGCCGTCGTCGGCCACCCGGATGCGGCGCACGCCGCCTTGCTCCAGCTGCACTTCCACAGCCGTCGAGCCGGCGTCCATGGCGTTCTCGAGCACCTCTTTCAGCACCGAAGCGGGCCGCTCGACCACCTCGCCGGCGGCGATCTGGTTGATGAGGTGGTCGGGGAGGAGGTGGATGGGCATGGCGGCTTCCTGGACGGCGAGGGGCGGATTGTAGCCGCTACGAGGCAGAACGCCCCGGTCGCCCGGTGGAGTGCCGGGCGCCGGGGCGTTGCAGCGGGGGTACGCTGGCTTAGGAGGGCAGCACGTCGAGGCGGATGATCGGCCGGCCGTCCTTGCTGACGGTGCCGGGCGCCACCGCGGCGCCCTTGATCGCGGCTCCCACCTGGGCCGGGCTCAGCCTGTCGTAGCGGCCGAGGTAGAGCGCTGGGGCGCCGGTCGCGTGGGTGCCGTCGCCGGTGAAGTGGGTGTGCTTGACGAGGTTGAGGTTCGGGTGGGGGGCGATACCGGTGTCGGTCAATGCACGTTAACGCCCTTCACCGCGCCGCTGCCGTTGCCGGCGAAGGTCGAGGAGAAGGGGCGCAGGAGGGACTTCAGGGGCAAGTTCTGGTCCTCCCCGGCCTGCCCCAGAAGCGTCTTGCGACCCACATTCCAATCCGGATCAGACGGGTGAGCACCGTTCTGGCCCTGACGCTGCATGGCCCCGCCGGAGCACATCCGGGCGCCCATCGTCACCGGTCACCGCCAATGCTGCATACCGTCTGCAACCACCGTTTTGTTCATCCGCCGGCCTGGCTGGCGCTGCTTGCCCTGACCCTTGCCCCACCCGCCGCCCTTGCCGAGCTTGCCTCCGGGGACAGCGGGGCAGGCCCGACCTCCACCGCGCCCCAGCCCGAGCAGCCGACCCGCCTGCGGGAAGTGCTCGTCACGGCTGGCCGCCTGCCGGCGGATGCGTACGCGGCCGCCAGGGCCAGTGTCGGCGGCAAGTCGGATGTGGCCTTGCGGGAGATCCCGCAGTCCGTGAGCGTGCTCACCCGCCAGCGCATCGAAGACCAGAACCTCGTTGAAGCCACCCGGGCGCTCACCTGGGTCACCGGCCTGGTGGACGGCCGCTCCAATGAAAGCGACACGCCCCTCATCAGCGCCCGGGGCTTTCGCGTCGACAACGTGACGATAGACGGCAGCCTGGCCGGCGCGACCTTCTGGCAGGTGCCGTCGGATCTGTCGATGTATGAACAGGTGGAAGTGCTGCGGGGCCCCACCGGCCTCTTCAACGGCAGCGGGCCCACCGGCTCGGCGGGCGGGGCGATCAACTACCGGCGCAAGCGCCCGCAGGCCGCCCCCCTCACACAGATGGAGTTCGCGGTGGGGCAGTGGGACCACTATCGCGTCACCCTTGATGCGGCCCGGCCCCTGGGCGAGGACGATCGCCTGCGCGGGCGCCTGGTGGCGAGCAGCCTCGACCAGAATGATTTCATCGCCTACACAGGCCGCCAGAACCAGATGATCTATGGCGTGCTGGATTTCCGGCTCAGCCCGGCCACCTTGCTCACCGTCGGCGCCGACCACGACCGGCGCCGCTCCGTGCCTACCTACAAATATTCAACCTTCCGGGGCGACGGCTCCGACCCGCGCTGGCCGCGGGAGATGGCCTGGATGGTGCCCTGGGCGCGCTGGGACGGAGACACCACCGGCGCCTTCGCCGAGCTGACCCATCGTTTCAATGACGACTGGCGCCTCAAGGCGGCCTACAACTACCGGCAGGAAAAACTGTTCTGGGATTGGGCCTGGGTGGCCGGCGTCGTCGATCCCATCCCGGGCAGCACGCAGAAGCCGCTCTACGTGACCGGTCAGCGGCGGGACACGGACGACCAGGTGCATACCTTCGATGTCAACCTCACCGGCCGCTTCCGGGCCTGGGGGCGGACCCACGACCTCGTGGTCGGCGCCAACGCCTCGCAGCGGGAGCAGGTCACGCATCAACCCGCGTCCGGCAAGTATTCCTACGACTGGGGCAGGCCCGACACCTTCTACATCGACCCGAGCCGCATCAACATCGGCGAAGCGCCCTGGCGCCCCTCCGTCATGTCCGGCAACCCCACCACCTACCGCTACCAGGACGATGGAGTGTACGGAAACCTCAGGCTGCGCGTCCTCGACCAGCTCACGCTCACCGCCGGCGGGCGGGTCAGCACCTACGAGTACAAGGGCTATACGAACAACACCGTCACCAACAAGGGCGCCTACAAGCGCTCGGGCGTCCTTACGCCCTACGCCGCGCTGACCTGGGACTTCAGCGACAGCACCAGCGCCTACGTGAGCCACGCGGAAGTCTTCAGCGTCACCAACGCCTACAAGGTCACCGGCGAGATGGTCGAGCCGGTGGAGGGGAACAACCGGGAGATCGGCCTCAAGTCCGAATTCTTCGACGGCAAGCTGCTCGCCTCCGTGGCGGCCTACCGGCTGACCCGCAAGAACCAGACCCGGATCGACCCGAGCGCGCCCTATCCCTGCCCGGCCTCGCCGCTGCCCAATGCCTATTGCTACATCGCCGACAATGAACAGCAGGTCGACGGCGCCGAGCTGGAGCTGGTCGGCCGCCTGAGCCGCAACTGGCAGGTGATGCTCGGCCTCAGCCACATGAAGAAGCGCTACACCCGCTGGCTCGACGGCAAGGGTGCGGTGAGCAGCACCCAGGGCGACAGCTGGTGGAAGGACGACCCGGACAACACGGTGAAAGCCTGGTCCAGCTATCGCCTGCCCGGCGCGGCGGCCTCCTGGCGGGTGGGCGGCGGTGTGCGCTGGCAGAGCGAGACCTACGCGGAGCGTGCCGCCTCCGGCCCGGTCCCCGCGGCCCGCGTCACGCAGCCCGCCTTTGCGGTCTGGGACGGCATGCTGGCCTGGGACGTCAACAAGACCTGGAGCGCGCAGCTCAACGTCACCAACCTGTTCGACAAGGTTTACTACTCGCGGGTCACCACCTCCTACGGAAGCTACGGCGAGCCCCGCCGTCTGATGCTCACCGTGCGCGCCACACTGTAGTTTCGTGCCCTCCTGCCCCTGGCCCATCTTGATTCCATGAATAACCTCCTTCAACGACCGCCGCAGCACAAGCGCACGGCAATCGCACGCCGCCCGGCCCTGCTGGCGCTCATCCTGGGCCTGCTCGGCCTCTCCGGCCCACTCCCGGCCGTCGGCCAGCGGGGGCCGGACGCCGCGCCTGCCGCGGTCACGGAAGCCTCCCCCAGGGAAGTCCTCGATCAGCTCCGCAAGGACGCCCGCGCCGACCCCCCGCGCACGGCCCGCCTGCTTGCCTCCCTGCACCCCGAGCGCATGAACGCCGACGATCGCGCCACCTGGGTGCGCCTGTCGCGGGAGGCCGCGCTGCGCAACGGCGACCTCGCCACCCTCGAGGCCCTGAAGGACCAGCCCGACCCCTTCGCGCTACTGCCCCTGTCTCGCCTGCTGCTGGCCAACGCCCACCTCAACGAGGCCGACCTCCCAGCCGCCCGCGCCGAGCTCGACCGGGTGGGCCCGCTGGCCGGGCTCAACACCCGCGACCAGCGGCGCTACTGGGCCCTGCGGGCCCGGCTCGGGCAACTGGAAGGCCTGCCCGGCGAGGAGCTCGAGGCGCTCGAGCGGATCATCGACGAGCTCGCCCACTGGCCCTCGGCCAATTGCCAGTCCTGCCACAACGATCCCAAGGCCCCCGCGGCCATTCCGCTGCTCGAGATCGCCGACACCTGGTATGGCCGGCGTTTCGTCGCGTTGATGAAGGCCCGGGGCGCCGCCGGGGATGTTCGGCTGCTGGCCCAGCAGCGCCTGCTCAATCGGCCCGACGACATTCACGCGCGGATCGTTCTCGGCTATGCCCTGCTGGCAGAGGGCCGGCCGGACGAGGCCGCGCGCAGCTGGGCCGTGGTCCCCTGGCTGGCGACGCCGGGCCAGCCTCTTCGACGGGCCACCTTTCAGCGGATGCAGGGCGGGCCGCGTGAGCTGGCGCTGGGCACCTCTTGCGAGGGGCGCTCGGCCCCGCGACACCCCCGGGCCCGTCCGTATAATGGCGCTCCCACCCCATCCCGGAGCGACCCCATGAAACTCGGCACCCCTCTTTCCCCCAGCGCCCTGCGCGTGATGCTTCTCGGCTCCGGCGAGCTGGGCAAGGAAGTCCTGATCGCCCTGCAGCGGCTGGGCGTCGAGACGATTGCCGTGGACCGCTACCCGAACGCCCCGGGCCATCAGGTGGCCCATCGCGCCCACGTGATCGCCATGACCGACGGCGCTGCGCTGCGGGCGCTGGTGGAGCAGGAGAAGCCCCACCTGATCGTGCCCGAGATCGAGGCCATCGCCACCGACATGCTGGTGCAGATCGAGGCCGAGGGCCTGGCCGAGGTCATCCCCACCGCCCGCGCCGCCCAGCTCACGATGAACCGCGAGGGCATCCGCCGGCTGGCTGCCGAGGAACTCGGCCTGCCCACCTCGCCCTACCGTTTTGCCGATTCGCTGGCCGAGCTGCAGGCCGCCATCGACGGCAGCGATGGCCAGCCGCCCATCGGCTACCCGTGCATCGTGAAGCCGGTGATGTCGTCGTCGGGCAAGGGCCAGTCGCTGCTCAAGGGGCCGGGCGACGTGCAGCCGGCCTGGGACTACGCCGCCGCGGGCGGGCGGGTGAACCAGGGTCGGGTGATCGTCGAGGGCTTCATCGACTTCGACTACGAGATCACCCAGCTCACCGTGCGCGCCTGCGACGCCAGCGGCGCGGTGCAGACCTACTTTTGCGACCCGATCGGCCACGTGCAGGTGTCGGGCGACTACGTGGAGTCGTGGCAGCCGCAGGCGATGAGCCCGGCGGCGCTGGCCCGCTCCCGCGAGATCGCCGGGGCGGTCACCGCCAACCTGGGCGGGCGTGGCCTGTTCGGCGTCGAGCTGTTCGTGAAGGGCGACCAGGTGTGGTTCTCGGAGGTCAGCCCGCGGCCCCACGACACCGGCCTCGTCACCCTGTGTTCCCAGCGCTTCTCGGAGTTCGAGCTGCACGCCCGCGCCATCCTCGGCCTGCCGGTGGATGTGAGCCTGCGGGAGCCGGGCGCCTCGGCGGTGATCTACGGCGGCATGGAGGCCACCGGCATCGCCTTCGAGGGCGTGGCCGAGGCGCTGGCGGTGCCGCGCAGCGACATCCGCCTGTTCGGCAAGCCCGAGGCCTTCACCCGCCGCCGGATGGGCGTGGCGGTAGCCAACGGCGCCGACGTGGACGAGGCCCGCACGCGCGCCAAGCTGGCGGCCGGCAAGGTGCGGCCGGTGCAGGGCTGAGGGAGGTTCGAGATGAAGCTGCTGCGCTACGGCCCCAAGGGTCACGAAAAACCTGGGCTGCTGGACGCCGAGGGCAATATCCGTGATCTGTCGGGCCTCCTCGACGACATCACCCCGCGCACCCTGGCGCCTGCTGCGCTGGAGGTGTTGAAGGCCATCGACCCCAGCCGCCTGCCCAGGGTGGAGGGCAGCCCGCGCCTTGGGGTGCCCTGGAACGGCACGCCCAAGTACATCGCGATCGGCCTTAATTACCACGACCACGCGGTGGAGTCCGGCATGCCGGTGCCCGCCGAGCCGGTGATGTTCCCCAAGTGGACCAGCTGCCTCGGCGGCCCCGACGACGACATCGTGCCGCCGGAGGGCTTCACCCGCCTCGACTGGGAGGTGGAGCTGGGCATCGTGATCGGCAGCCAGGCCCGCAAGGTGACCGCCGACGAGGCGCTCTCCCACGTGGCCGGCTTCTGCGTGGCCAATGACGTCTCCGAGCGCAGCTGGCAGCTCGAGAAGAGCGGCGGCCAGTGGGGCAAGGGCAAGGGCTTCGACAGCTTCGGCCCGGTCGGCCCGTGGCTGGTGACTCGCGACGAGGTGCCCGACCCGCAGAACCTCGACCTGTGGCTGGATGTGAACGGCGAGCGCATGCAGACCGGCAACAGCCGGCTGATGATCTTCTCCTGCGCCGAAGTCGTTGCCCGCTGCAGCCAGGTGATGACCCTGGAGCCGGGCGACCTGATCATCACCGGCACGCCGCCGGGCGTGGGGATGGGCTTCAAGCCGCCGCGCTTCCTGAAGGTGGGTGATGTGGTGGAGCTGGGCATCGGCGGCCTCGGCCGCCAGCGCCAGCGGGTCGTCGCGGCCTGAGGGGGCGCCTCGACACCGCGACGCCCCTGTTGCTGCTGCAGGCGCTGCGACTTCAGTCGCACGCGGCGTGCGGCGAGGCGATGTCGGGTCACGCTGCGCTGACCCGACCGGCTGTGCGACCGTGGAGAGGGATTCAGCCGGAGCCGTGGCCGAAGCGGAAGCGGCTGATGGTTTCCAGCGGGCCGCCGATGTCGGGGGCGGCGTAGCGCATCAGGCTGACGCCGTCGATGGTGCAGCGCAGGGGCGGGCCGGCCTCGAAGGCGTCGAGGCGGGGCAGCACTTCGGCGGTCGGCCAGGCGCCGGCATACAGCCCGACGGTGACGTGGGGCGTGTAGGTGCCGCCGGGCTCGGCAGTGCTGCCAGTGAGGGCACGGCGCAGGCGGGCGATGCCGCCGTCCACGTCATGCACAGCCAGGAAGGGCGCCGATGTAAAGCTGGCCAGCCGGCCGATGTGTAGCGCAAAGGCACCGATGCCGCTGGCTTCCAGGGCGTCCAACTGGCGCGCCAGCGCCGCGGGACCGAAGTCGTCGGCGTGCTGCGGGGTGTCGCAGGGAAAGCCGCACAGGGCCAGCGTGATGTGGGCCTGCCGGCGGTAGCCGTCGAGGAGCAGGCCGTCCAGGTGGGCGCCTGCCGCCTGCATCGCGTGGCGGACCGGCGCAGTGTCGACGTCCAGGGCCCACAGGGCGTAGTGGGGCCGCCCGCGATGCCATTCGGGGAAATCCCGGCGTACGTTCTCGATGGTGTGGCCGGCGGCGGCAAAGGCGGCGCGGGCCTGGGCGAGGAGGTCTGGGGTGTTGTCCATCGGGGGGCGAGACTGCGGCAGCGGTCGAGACTGCCGCGGGTTTCAAGGGGCCGCCGGGCGTTGGGCACGGCGGCGGGTTAGCTTCAGCGGGTGGAGGCCGGCGGCAGGCGGTCGCACAGGCGCATCCGCGGCGCGGGCAGCGTCTTGCCCTGGGCCTTGGCGCGCTCGCCCATCTGGGCGTGGTGGTCCTGCAGGTAGGCGAGGCATTCCTCCCGGCTCTGCATGTTGCGCAGGCGGCTCTGGTGGGCGGCCCGCTCGTCGGGGCTCATCAGGCCGTAGCCGGGGCTGTTACGGCGGTTCATCCGCCAGCCGCAGTTGGGCTGGGCGGGATCGGCCTGCCTGCAGTGGCCGGGGCCCATGCCGGCGCCTGGCCCCATGCCGCGGCCCATGCCGGGGGCAGGGCGCGCGTCGGCGCTGGCTGCCGGCGGTGCTGCCGGGTCCGGGCTCGGCTGGGCCCAGGCAGTGCCCGCCATAAGCAGGCTGGCCAGCGCCAGCACGAAACGCCCTTGCTTCGATTTCATGGTCTTCTCCCGATCAATGCAGGCCGCTGACGGCTCGCTGCAGCCGGCCTGCGGGGCTGGGCGGCGAGCGGAGTTGGGGTGCCTGATCGAATATTAGCCCTGTGCCGGTGCAGCACAAGCCGCAAGGGCTTCAGCTTTGCGGAGGATCGGCCTGGCGGCCCATGTCCTCGCGCCAGCATTCGCGGCGCGGGTCGGTGTCCGGCGGGAGGCCCAGCCCCTGGCTCGACAGCCGGGCCAGGCGGGAGGCCTGGGTGGTCTCGGCGATCCAGGCGAGCAGCCCCCTGAGCCCGGCTAGGGCGGCGCTCTGCTGCGGCGTGTGGGGCATGGCTGGTTTCTCCGGATGGGGGGGCGTCGAATTACGCCGGCATCCAGTATTACCCTGTCGCGTTACAGCTTGAAGTCGGTGCGCGGCTTGGTGGGCAGGTTGGCGGATGGGCTGAGGCGGGCGCCGCCCTGGCCGGCCTTCTGCGCCTCGACGTGCTTGAGGCCCACATAGGTGCCCCAGCCCACCAGCCCCATGCCCAGCACCAGGGCGCCGTAGGCGAGGGGCCAGGGGACGCCGCTGGTCATCATCGAGAACTCCGACATGCCGCCGACCCCGGCCAGGATGTTGATCGGCATGAACACCACCCCGAACACGGTGAGCTGGGAGACGCGGCGGTTCTGGTTGATGTTGATGAAGCCGATGGTGGCGTCCATCAGGAAGTTGATCTTGTCGAACAGGAAGGCGGTGTGGTTGTTGAGGGATTCGATGTCGCGCAGGATCTGGCGGGCGTCCTCGAGGGGACTCTCGGCGAGCACCTTGCAGCGCATCAGGAAGGAGATGGCGCGCTGGGTGTCGAGGATGTTGCTGCGGATGCGGCCGTTGAGGTCTTCCTCGTCGGCGATGGTGGCGAGCATCGAGGCGGCCTCTTCGTCGCTCAGGCTCTCGCCCAGCACCTTGCGGCCGACCTGCCCGACGGCGGCGTAGATGCCCTCCAGCGAGTCGGCCGAATATTCCACGTCGGCGCCGTAGAGGTCCACCAGCAGGCCGCCGCAGTCGCCCGCCTGGCTGGGCTGGGTGGTGGCGCGGCGCCGCTGCAGGCGGAAGGCCGGCAGCTCCTCGTTGCGCAGCGAGAACAGCACGCCGCCCTTCAGGATGAACACCACCGGCACGCTGCGGGAGTCGCCGGCCCGGTCGAGGAGGAAGTTCGAGTGCAGGCGGATCTCGCCGTGCTCCTCGCGGATGAAGCGCGAGCTGACCTCCAGGTCGGTCGCCTCGCCCGGGGCCGGCAGCGGCAGGCCGAAGCGCTCGCCCACGTATTGCCGTTCGCTCGGGGTGGCGTCGAGCAGGTCGACCCACAGCGGGGTGATGCCGGCGAGGTCCTGGCGGCAGGTGACCGGCACCTGGCACAGCCGCCCGTCCCGGACCACGAAGGCGTTGATCCGGGCCTGGCCGGCGCCAGGCTCGCGGCCGCCGGCGAGGTGCTCGCGCAGCGGCTCGGGGACTTCCCACAGCACGTCGTTCTCGCGGGCTTCGGGGAGCTGCTGCCACAGGGCCCGGGCGTCGTCGGGGGACAGCGCCTCGAGGATGTCGCCGATCTCGCGGCTGCTCAGGCGGTGCAGCAGGTTCTGGATCTCGGCCAGGTGGGTGCGATGCACCATGGTTTCGACGAGCTGCTGGCGGGGCATGCGCTGGCTGTGCACCATGCCTTCGACGAGGCGCTGTTTGCGCAGGAGCTCGGTGATCTTTTCGAGGGACATTCGCTTGGCGGCCGCCGCGGCGGGCTGGGGAAGGGGCAGGGCGCCGGCGGGGCTGGGGCAGGCTTCGGGAGAGCGCGTGCCGACGTGCGCCGAAGCTAGCACTGTAGTGTGACAAAACCGTTACAAAACAAGGGGAAAGAATTTTTCGGGGGGCCGTTCTGCCATGAGGCGCGGCGTATAATGGAGCTTCAGTCGATCTTGAGGATGACCCGTATGAACGCCGAACTCGCCTACCGTTTCTGCGTCCGGGAGAAGCTCGCGGCAGCGCAGCTTTCCAGATCCCGCCCGCTGTTCATCACCCACGAGCACATGCTGGAGGCCGATGCGGCCGAGCGCTACGAAGTCGTCGAGCGCCTCGAGCACACGGCCCTGCGCCTGGACGACCCGTCCTTCCGCCTCGACTTCTACGCCAGCTAGTCGGCCCCCGGGCCCCGTCCGGCTGTAGCTGCCCGGCGCCGGGCGAAGACGGGCTTTTGTTGCCCATCACGGCCGTTGCGACCAGGCGCCGAGGGCGCGCAGCAGCGAGCGCTTCTTGGCCTGGTGGGTTTCCATGCGCCGCAGGATGTCGTCGAGCACCCGCATGGCGTCGAGGATGTGCGGGCCCTTGTTGAGCATCACGCATTCGGCCCGTTCGCCCATTGCGGCGTCGGTGATCTCTGCGCGGGAGGGCTGGCCGGTCCTGGCCAGGGTCTCGAGCACCTGGGTGGCCCAGATCACCGGCAGGTGGGCGGCTTCGGCGGCCCACAGGATCTCCTCCTGCACTTCGGCCAGGCGTTCGTAGCCGCACTCCACCGCCAAGTCGCCGCGGGCGATCATCACGCCGGCGGCCGGGCTGGCCATCGCCGAGAGCAGCAGCTCGGGCAGGTTCTCGAAGGCGCGGCGGGTCTCGATCTTGAGCACCACGCCGAGGTGGCTGGCACCGAGCCGGTCGAGCTGGCTGCGCAGCGCGTCCACGTCGCTGCCCTGGTGGACGAAGGAGAGGCCGACCAGGTCGGCGTGGCGGGCGACGGTGGCGAGGTCTTCGATGTCCCTCGCGGTCAGGGCGGGCAGGCCGAGCCGGCTGTCGGGCAGGTTGATGCCCTTGTCGCCGGCCAGGCGGCTGCCGTCGCGGCCGGCCTGGACGATCTCGATGGTGAGCGCTTCGGCGCCGACCTCGCGGATGATGCCGCCGATGCGCCCGTCGTCGAAGAAGATGCGCTCGCCGGCACGCACCTGGGCGAAGACTTCGGGCAGCGTGCAGGCGATCACCGGCATCATCGCCGCGTCGTTGCTGGCCTCCTGCATCACCAGGCCGAGGCTGCCGGGGCGGATGAGGCGCAGGTGGTCGCCGACCCGCAGCGTGAGCTGGCCGAGCTTGGAGGGCAGGCCGCCGATGCGGGTGGTCCGCTTGCCGTCCCGCTCCCGGTGGCTGCGGAGCCGGGTTTCCGGCACCAGATAAACGGTCTGCTTGCATTCGGCCAGCACGCCGCCCTCGCCGCGCCGGGCCACGCGCAGGCTGCGGCGGGCGCCGCGGGCGTCGATCAGGTCGAGCCGCTCGCCGGCCTCCAGCCGTGCCAGCCAGCCGGCGTTCACCTCGATGTGGGCCGTGGCGCCGGCCACCGGGGTGGTCGAGCCGAAGGGGCGCAGGCCCAGGCAGGCGTCGCGGGTGACCCGCCCGAAGACGTCGCGCTCGGGCTGCAGCTTGAGCACGGGTGGTGCCGAGGCGATCGGGCCGGTGCGCAGCTTGGGGCCGGCGAGGTCCATCAGGATGCGTACCGGCCGGCCCGCTGCGCTGGCGGCCTGGCGCGCCCGGCCGGCCATCGCGGCCCAGGCCTCGGCGTCGTCGTGGGCGCAGTTGATGCGGGCGATGTCCATGCCCGCGTCGACCAGCCGGCGCACCAGGGCGTCGTCGCTCGCGGCCTCGGAGGGCAGGGTCACCATGATGCGTACGGCCCGGCCCGGGGGCGGCGCGCCGAGCAGGGCGGCGGTGTGCCCCGCCAGCAGGCGTCGGCTGCCGTGGATGCCGGCGGGCTCGTCGGACGAGCGCTCGGACCAGGCCTGGCCGGTGAGCCGGTGGAGGATGCCCAGCACCTTGTCGAGCTTGGCGAGCACGTGGGATTCGGCCCGCCCGAGGGACGACAGGCCGAGCCAGGCGAGCTCGTCCTGCAGGGGGCGGCGGTCTTCGGCGCGCAGCGCGAGGTAATGGGTGAGGTTGCGGGCGCTGGCCCGGTGGGTGTCCGACACCCGCGCCAGCGGCCCGGCGAAGGCCTGTTCGCTGGCGAGCATCTGGGCGCGCAGCTGCCATAGCCGCTCGATCAGTGCCTGGCAGACCTGCGGGTCCCAGCTGCCGGCCGGCGCCGGGGCTGCGCGATCATCGCCGTCGGGCTGTGGCCCGGCGGCGGCCCGGGAATTGTCGTCACCGTCCATGGCGCTCATCCTTTTCCGTGGCGCCCGGCTGGCCGGAGGGGCCGCCGATGGCGCGTGGGGATGAACGGGACGCTACGCTCCCGCGATGATGCTCAGGTTTCAGTCAGATGACGGCTGCGCTGGGGCGGCCCCGGGGGCGGGCCGCGCCGCGGCGTCAGGCCTCGACGCGGAAGCGGGCGACGGAGTCGGCCATGCGGCTGGCCAGGTGCTCGAGCCGGGTGGCGGCCTGGAAGGCTTCCTGGGAGGCCGCATCGTTCTGTTCCGAGAGCCGGCTGATGCGTTCCACTTCTTCGCCGATGGCGTTGCCGGCGGTGGCCTGCTCGGCGAGGGCGTTCGCCATGTCGCTGGCGAGGGCGGCCACGGTGGTGGCGCCCGATTCGATGGCGGCCATCCGGGCCCCCGAGTCCTCGACCTTGACGACGCCTTCGCCGACCTGGCCGCGCGCGGCGTGCATGCCGGCGATCGCTTCGCCGGCGCCGCTCTGGATGCTCACCACGACCTGCGAGATCTCCTGGGTGGAGGCGGCGGTGCGCTCGGCGAGCTTGCGCACTTCGTCGGCCACCACGGCGAAGCCGCGGCCCTGCTCGCCGGCGCGGGCCGCTTCGATCGCGGCGTTGAGGGCCAGCAGGTTGGTCTGGTCGGCCACCTCGCGGATCACCGACACCACCGACGAGATCTGCCGCGAGGCTTCGCCCAGGTGTTCGATACGGCCCGCCGCGTCGGCGACGGCCTGCTCGATGGCGGCCATCTGGCCGATCACGGCGCTGGAGGCCTCGTGGCCCTGGCCGGCGAGCTGGCGGGTCTCGCGCACGCTGGTGTCGGTGCTGCGGGCGTTGTCGCTGAGGATGTTGATGCTGACGGCCAGCTCCTCGACCCCGGCGGCCATTGCGCCGGCAGCAGTGCTCTGGATGGCGGCGTTGTCGGCGATGGTGCGGGAGACCTGCGACAGCGCAACCGCGGTGCCGGCGACCTCCCGGGCCTGCTGGCGCAGTTCGCCGATCAGCTGGCCCATGCTGGCGGTGGTGGCGTCGATGCGGCGGGCGATGATGTCCAGCTCGTTGCGGGTCTCGCCCTGCGGGTCGCCCCGGCCGATGCGCACCTGCAGGTTGCCGGCGCCGATCTGGTCGAGGGCCTGGACGATGCCGCGCACCGGGCGCAGCTGGCGGGTCATGAAGGCGTACAGCAGCATCGCGAGCAGCAGCGCGGCGACGCCCGAGGCCAGCAGGATCATGTTGCGCAGGGCTGTGCTGCCGCCGGTGAAGTCGGCCACGTAGCCGCCACAGGCGACCACCAGGCCGCCGAGGCTGTCGGTCTGCTCGAAGAGGGCCAGCTTGTCGCGGATCGTGCCGTCCGGATCCCGCCACGGATAGGTGATGCTGCCAGCGGGCGCGGCCATCATCTTCTCCATCAGCAGCTCGCCGTTGGCGTCCTTCAGGGCGTTGGAGTCCTTGCCGGCGAACTGGGGGTGGAAGAGCATCACGCCCCGCTCCTTGCCCCGGGTGTGGAACACGTAGGCGTAGCCGTCGGTGCCGAACTTGAGCTCGTCGATCGTGGCCTTGAGGCTGGCGAACACCGGGGTGAGATCGAAGCCCACGAAGAGCACGCCGACGACCTTGCCGTCGCGGTCGCGGGCCGGCACGTACTTGGTCATGTAGTGCCGGCCGAACAGCTTGGCGGTGCCCAGGTAGCTGTCGCCGGCGAGGAGCCGGGCGCGGGCCGGGTGGTCGGCACCGAGCAGGGTGCCGATGGCGCGCTCGCCCTTGTCGGTCTTCAGGGAGGTGCTCACGCGGATGAAGTCGTCGCCGTGGCGGGCAAAGATCGTCGCGACGCCGCCGGTGCTGCGGGCCAGTTCGTCCACGGCGGTGAAGTCGAGGTTGAGCGCCTTGCCCCGGTATTCGAGGGTCGGGGCTTCGAGCGCGCCCACCTTGACGGTGCGATCGGCGAGCAGCGTGAAGGCTTCGTTGAACTGGGAGGTGAACAGTGTCGACACCTTGTCGGTCAGGCCGACGCTGATCTCGTGGGTGGTATCCACCATCTTGCGCATGCTGTGCACCTGCCGTTGCAGGTCGTGGCTGACCTGGTCGAGGCTCGTCCGGTAGGTGTGGGACGATACGGACAGGGCCAGGCCGAGGATGACCACGCCGACCATCGCGAGCGTCACGCCGACAAACTGGTGAGTGAGGGAGAGGCGGTTGATGGATCTCATGGCAAGACTCTCGGGGAGGCTGCGGCAGCTGCGCACAGGTCGGTGGAAAACGGGCGATTGCTTATGTTTTCGACCGAGAGTCTGACCTCTGTAGTGTTTTTCTATTGTTTTTCGGTTTTTTGTAGGGTGATCCGTGGTGCCCACCCGAGCGCCCCGGGCGGGGCCGTGGGCGCCGGGGTCGGCCGGCGGCCCCTGGCCTGGCGGCGCTTATTCCAGGGTCGAGATGTAGCTGGAAACGGCCTTGACCTCGAGCTCGGTGAGCCGGGAGGCGATCGAGTGCATCACCGCGTTGTCGTTGTTGCGCTCGCGGGTGTTGAACTGCTTGAGCTGGTTCTCGAGGTAGAGGGCCTGCTGGCCGGCCAGCCGGGGCAGCTGCGGGGTGCCGTGGCCCTTGGGGCCGTGGCAGGAAACGCAGGCGGCGACGCCGGAGAAGGTGTTGCCCTTGGTGAAGATGTAGCGCCCGACGCCGGCGAGGTCGGCGTCGGTGGCCTCGCTGCGGGTGGCGGGCTTCTTCTGGAAGAAGGCGCCGAGGTCCTTCATTTCCTCGGCCGTGAGATCGGCGGCCATGCCCGACATGGTGTCGCTCTTGCGGCGGCCGCTCTTGAAGTCGGCGAGCTGCCTGGCGATGTAGTCGGCGTGCTGGCCGGCGAGGCGTGGGTAGAGCGCCGAGGCGGCCTCGCCCTCCATGCCGTGGCACAGGAAGCAGCGCCCGCCGACGATTTCTTCGGCGCGCTTGAGGTCGGCGGCGTGGGTGGGCAGGGCCAGCAGCGCGAAGGCGGTGCCGGCGAGCAGAGCCGAGAAGCGGTTTTTCATGGTGTCTCCCTCTTTGTGTGTTTGGCCCGGACACACGGCTTTCCCGGCTGGGCGGACGGCGTGTCCGGCGGGCTTGTGATCTCCATAAGAATATAAGGGTTTTTTAATCAATCCCCAAGATGGGAGGCGTTTCCCGGATATCCCGCGCCGGCCCGGCTGCGGGCAGGTCTGCGCCTAGTCGTGCCTGGGGCGCTCGCGGCGATAGGCGCTGGGCGACATGCCGAAACGCTCGCGGAAGGCGGTGGCGAAGTTGGCGCCACTGGTGAAGCCGACCTCGAGGGCGATCGCCTGGATGTCGAGCGAGGTGTTGGCCAGCAGGTGCCGGGCTTCCTTCATGCGCTCCTCGCGGAGGAACTCGAAGATGGTGACGCCGACGCATTTCTTGAAGGCTTCCGACAGCCGGCGCTGGCTGGTGCCGGTGCTCTGGGCGAGCTGGGCCAGGTCGGGCGGGCTGTCGAGGCGCGACATCAGCTGCTTGCGCGCCGATTCGAACAGGTTGCGGTCGAGCCGGGGTTGTTGCTGGGCGATGTCGGCCCCGGGCTCGGACGGGCGCAGGGGCTTGAGGTGGATCACGAGGCGCAGGCGCACCTCTTCGAAGTCGAAGGGCTTGATGACGTAGTCCACGGCACCGGCGCGCAGGCCTTCGACCCGCTCCTCGGGGCTGGCGGCGGCGGTCAGGAAGATCACCGGGATGTCGCGGGTGCGGGCGTCCTCGCCGAGCTGCCGGCAGGCGGTGAGGCCGTCGCAGCCGGGCATGCGCACGTCCATCAGGATGATGTCGGGCTGCACGGCGATGGCCTTGCGGCAGGCGTCCTCGCCGTCGAGGCCGACGTAGGTGCGGCAGCCCTGGCGCTGCAGATAGTGGGACAGCAGATAGTGGGACAGCAGATGGCGATCGGAATCCACGTCGTCCACGACGAGGATGCGGGCTCCGTTCAGCAAGCCGTGATGGTCCGATGACATGTTCGATTCAACCTGGAAACGGTGGTTGGGGGCGCCCCCGCGAACACGCGTGCCGGCGCGTGACGCTCGCATCTTCCGGGTGAGCTTGCCGGGAGCGCTCTGTGGTCGCTTCCGGTTTCGAGACGGCGCGCGGGCCGCTTCTGCGGGGGAGGCAGGCGGCGGGCCTCAGGGCATGGCCCGGCCGCCGGGCAGGCAAGACACCTGGATTCCGGGCGCCGCCGACGCGAATGCAATTTCAGCATGGGGAAGTTTTAAATGTTGAAAACAAGTATGAATTATTGAAAAAGATTCTGACTGCGCGCGGGCCGTCCCGTTCGGGGCGCCCGGCCTTGAACCCTCGCCGATGGCTGGTGTCTCTCCTGGGCGTGCATCAAGACCGTCGCTCATCGAGGCTCCTGCCATGACCGCCCACACCATCCTCAGCGCCGCCTTGCAGGATCATCGCCGGGCCATCACCCGCCATTGCCGGGCCGACGAGGCCACGGCCGTCGCGGCCCTGGTGGAGGAACTCCGGGCCCGGCGCCCCGATCCGGCCGCCGTCGAGGCCCGGGCGCGCCGGCTGGTGCAGGCCGTGCGGGCGCGGCGCCGCGGCGCCA
>JAKLLM010000182.1 GCA_023150125.1 Zoogloea sp. | reverse complement strand
CTCGACCAGGGTGAAGCCGTGCGCGCGGGGTGGGGGACGATCGGGGGCCATGGTCTTCAGGGGATGCACAGGGCGACGTCGGTGGACACCGCGGTGTCGCCGCTGCTGAAGGGGAGGTCGATGCGCTCGGGCAGCCCGCCCAGGTGGCCGGCGGCGAGGGCTGCCAGGGTGGAGGCCTCGAGGTAGTGGGCGGTGGCCTGGCGGTCGGCAGCGGTGAGGCGCGGCTGGCTGCTGCCGCTGCGCTCGCCGCCGAAGATGAGGGCGCCGCGGCAGCGCCCGCCGCTGCCGGCGAGGCAGTCGGTGCCGCTGCGGCAGCGGGCGTAGCGCATGGTTTCGGCCCAGTTGGCGGTGGCGTCGCGGAGCTCGGCGTTGCGGCAGGGGCCGCTCAGGCGGTCGAGGGGCGGCAGGCGGCCGAGCTCGACGGGGCCGAGGTTTTCGGGGGCTACCGCGGCGGGGAGCGGGCTCTTGGCGAGGCAGGTGGCGGTGGCCTGGAGCAGGCTCTGGAGATAGGGGCCGTAGCTGCTGCGGCGTTTGAGCTGGCGATGGATGTCGCCGGTGGTGATCGGGGCGACGCGGTCGTTGCTGCCCGGCGCGTCGGGGCGCACGTCGATGATGTCGCTGCCACCGCTGGCGGCCAGGGCTTCGACGTAATGAAGGATGTTGCGGGCCTCCGGGTCGCCACCACAGCGGGCGGGGCCGGCGCTGCGGTGCTGGCCGTCGCGGGGCGGGCCGGCGGCGATCACGAGGGCGGCGGCCAGCCCGGCCTGGTCGCCGGGCAAGGCGATGGCGGTGCCGCTGGCGTCGTGGAGGCGGAAGCGGCCGGTGCTGTCCCAGTTGAGCACGTCGGCCTTGGGGTTGTTCTTGACTCTGCCGGCGACGGCGTACCACAGGCATTCGCCGGCGCCGTCGCGCAGGTCGGGCAGGTTGAGGGTGAGGTAGGGCAGGCGGCCGACGCTGGCCTGGTCCTTGGTGCCGCAGGTTTCGGACGAGCCGTCGCCGTCGACGTCGGGGCAGGGCAGGTAGCCGAAGTCGGCGTCGGGGTGTTCCTTGCTGCGGTAGGTGGCGGCGAAGCCGATGAGGGCCTCGCGGGCGACCGCCAGGGCGTGGGCAGTCTGCATGTCCTGGCGGAGCTGGCGGCTGGCGGCGCTGGCCTGCTGGGAGAGCAGCCAGCCGGCGGCGCCGAGGGCGGCGAGCACGAGGAGCGCCGGCAGGAACATGCCCCGTTGGCGGTGCCTGCTGCGGCCTGGTGTCATCAGGGTGCCACGGCCCTGGGCGGGTCGCCGACGCGCAGCCGGTGGAGGCGGCCGTCCGGGCTGCGGACATCGGCGGTCGAGTCGCCGAGGTGGACTTGCTGGGGCGTGGCGGGGTGGGCCTGGCCGTCCAGGAAGAGCGTGGGGGCGGCGCTGTGGGGGCTCACGATGCCGTCGAGCCGTGGCGGCGGGGCGGGTGGGGTGCGGCGGCTGGCGGGCCGGTCGATGGCGGCGCGCTCGGCCGGTGTGAAGAAGAGCCGCCCGAGGGGTTCGGCCTGGCAGGCCTGCCAGGGGGCCAGCAACAGCACGAGCAGGGCGCGCTGCGCGAGGCTTGGGCGGCAATCGGGCGTCGAATACGTTCGCATATCGACGCGAATCTATCACGCTTTGGCCCGCCGGCTGCGGGTTTTATGCCGTTGGCAGCAGCGGGGGCGTCAGGGAGCGGAGATGACCCGGTTCTTGCCCGAGCGCTTGGCGATGTACATGGCCTTGTCGGCGCGGTCGACGGCATGTTCGGGCTGTTCGTCCGACCGGAGCTGGGCGACGCCGGCGCTGAAGGTGATCAGCAGCTTCTGCTGGCGGGCCAGGAAGAAGCGCTTGGTGAGGGCGCGCTGCAGGCGCACCAGGGCTGCCGCGGCGCTGTCGAGGGTGGTGTCGGGCAGCAGCACGACGAACTCCTCGCCGCCGTAGCGGCCGACGGAGTCCTGCGGGCGGACGTTTTCGCGGATCACGCTGGCGAGGTGCTGGAGGGCTTCGTCGCCGGTCTGGTGGCCGTGGGTGTCGTTGATCTGCTTGAAGTTGTCCACGTCGAGCAGGCCGAGGCACAGGGGCGTGCCGCGCCGCTGGGCGAAGGCGGCCTCGCGGCTGAGGGCTTCATCGAGGCCCTTGCGGTTGAGCATGCCGGTGAGCGGGTCGTGGCGGATGAGCTCGCTGGTTTGTTCGAGCTCGGCCTGCAGGCGGGCGATCTCGGCGTTGGCCTGGTTGGCCTGCTGGCGCAGCTCTTCGATCTCGCCGCGGGAGCGCTGGGTGGATTCCTGCACGGCGCGGGTCTCGCGCATCACGTCGGCGATGACGTCGGTGAGCTCGGCGATGTCCCGGGCGGCGGCGATGCGCCCGGCGGATTCCTCGATGCTGGTGTGGTAGTCGCCGGTCGAGTCGGCGAACTCGCCGAGGCGGTCGACGAAGGTCTTGAGCATCTCCTTGAGCCGGGTCTGGGCGTCGTCGAGCTCGTGCTTGAGGCTGGTCTGGCGGTGGATCACGTCGCGCAGGCGCACTTCGAGCTCGCCCAGCACGCGCACGTCGAGGGGCCGGGAGAACAGCTCGCCCATCAGCACCATCTGGCCGTGCAGCCAGCGGTCCTCGACGACGAGTTCGCTGATGTTCTCGAGGATCAGCTGGAGCACGCGCTGGAGGGCTTCGCGCACGGCGTGCTGGTCTTCGGTCACCCAGTCGAGCCTGGCGCGCAGGGCCTGGAGGCGCTCGAGCAGTTCGGCCGGGGCGAGGGGCGGCGGGGTGCTGCGGACGGCCTCGGCCAGCGCGAGGGCTTCGTCGGCGATACCGGGCTCGAGGCTCTGGGCGTGGGTGGCGATACCGTCCAGCAGCATCACCAGGAGTTCGGCGAAGAGCGGGTTCGTGGCCGGGGGCGCGCCGGCGGCCGCCGCGGCTGCGGCGGGCTGGGCCGTGGCGGCATCGCCGCCGGGGAGATCGTCGTCGCCGTTGCGCGACCAGCTGCGCAGCATGCCGTTGAGGCGCTCGACGAGCCTTTCGGTCTGGGTGCCGGAGGCGCTGAGGACGCGGTCGAGCATCTCGCGCTTGCGGGCCTGGGTGAGGCCGGCGTGGCGCCGGTCCCATTCGGTGATCAGGTCGCGCAGCAGCGCTCCGAGGTTGAGCTCGGGGCTGTCGGCGTTCGACAGGGTGGTGACCAGGACGCCGCGCAGCGCGGCCCAGTCGCCGGTGCCGATGGCGGATTCGATGTCCTGGGCGATGCGCAGCGCTTCGCGGTTGTGGCGCGGCAGGGCGGCGGCCAGCTGGCGCAGGGCCCGCTCGGGGAAGACCTCGTCCGGCGGCGTGCCGGCGATCTCGTGGTAAAGGGCGCGGTAGTTGTCGGGGGTGGGGGCGATACGCCGCAGGGCAAGCTGGCGCAGGGTTTCTCGAGCGATGTCCGATGGCTGGGTCGTATCGATCATTTTGGGGGGGCGCAGGGTCTGGGCTCGTTTGGGGAACATTCGTGCATCCCGCTGCAGGTCGGGCAAAACGGGCCCTGAGGTTTTGCGTTGGAATCGTTCGGAATAACGGCGCGCCACCGGCAGCCTTGAGGGCCCGGCCAGGCCGGGCCTGACGACGACGCCTACTCGGCGAGGCCGTGCTTGAGCCCGTAGTGGGTCAGCTCGGCGTTGTTGCGCAGGTTCATCTTCTCGAGGAGGCGGGCGCGGTAGACGCTGACCGTCTTGACGCTGAGGTTGAGCGCTTCGGCGATCTCGGTGGGGGTCTTGCCGGAGGCGATCATGCAGAGCGTCTGGTATTCCCGGTCGGAAAGCTTTTCGTGGGGCGGGCGCTCGCTGTCGTCGCCGATGGCGTTGGCGAGCTCTTCGGCCAGCGACGGGCTGACGTATTTCTTGCCGCTGGCCACCTGGCGGATCGCGGTGACGAGGAGCTCGGGCGCGCTCTGCTTGGTGAGGTAGCCCGCGGCGCCAGCCTTGAGGGCGCGGATGGCGTATTGCTCTTCGGGGTACATGCTGAGGATCAGCACGGGCAGGCGGGGGTATTCCTTCTTGATCAGCTTGAGGGCGTCGATGCCGTTGCGGTCGGGCATGGAGACGTCCATCAGCACGACGTCCCACTCGCCGGCGCGCACCATCTGCACGGCCTGGACGCCGTTCTCGGCCTCGCCGGCCACGGTGAGGTCGGGCGTGTCGGAGAGGATCTGGCGCAGGCCCTGCCGGACGATCGCGTGATCGTCGGCAATCAGGACCCGGATGGGCTTCTTCATGGGTGCTGGCTCCGGTGAGGGTTCGGGTGTTCGTCTGCGGCGGCGGGCAGCAGGGGCGCGCGCAGGGTGAGGCGTGTGCCCTGGGGGGCGGCAGGGCTCAGGTCGAGGCGCCCGCCGAGGCTGGTCAGGCGCTCGCGGATGCCGCGCAGGCCGAAGGAGCGTGGCTTGCGCAGGTCGGCGGGAGCGAGGCCGCAGCCGTTGTCGGAAATCTCGAGGACGACCTCGTCGCCCTCCTGCATCAGGCGGACGCTCACCGCGGTGGCACGGGCGTGCTTGCTGACGTTGGTGAGCGCTTCCTGGAAGACCCGGAACAGGGCCAGCGAAGTGTCATAGTCGGGGTTGAGGTCGTGGTCGGTGCATAGAATGTTACAGGCTATGCCGGTGCGCTGGGCGAAGTCCTCGCCCTGGGACTCGATCGCGGCGGCGAGGCCGAAGTCTTTCAGGATGCCGGGGCGCAGCTCGCGGGTCACGCGGCCGACGGTGGCGATCGCGTCGTCGACCATGCGCCCGACGTTGCGGGCCCGTTCGCGGGACTGGGCGGGGTTGGCCTCGAGCTTGGCCTCGAGCAGCGACATCTCGAACTTCATGGCCACCAGGGTGCCGCCCAGCACGTCGTGGACGTCGCGGGCGATGCGCTCGCGCTCTTCTTCCTTGATCCGCTGGAGGTGGTTGGAGAGGGCCGCCAGCTGGCTGCGGGATTCGCGCAGGTCGGCCTCCACGCGCTTGCTGTGGGTGATGTTCCACATCACACCTTCCCACACCACTGCGCCGGCTTCGGAGAGCCGCGGCGAGCTGCGCAGGTTGATCCATTTGAGCTCGCCGCTGGTGAGCTGGATGCGGCCTTCCCAGTTGAGGGTGGACAGGTTGTCGGACGACACCTGCGCGGCCTCGATGAAGCCGGGGACGTCCTCGGCCAGCAGCCAGTTCATCCAGCCGGCCGAGCCGCCGATGAGCTCGTCGGCCGGCGTGCCGAAGAGCATCGCGGCCGCCTCGCTGAGGTACTGGAAGCCGAGCATGCCCTCGGGTGTGTAGCTCATCTGGAAGACCACGCCGGGGATGTTGTCGGTGAGCGCCCGCAGGCGGGCTTCGCTCTGGCGCAGGGTCTGCTCGGCCTGGCGCTTCTCGCGGCGGTTGCCGGCTTCCCGCAGCTCCCGCTCGATGGCCGGGATCAGGCGGTCGAGCTTGTTCTTGCTGAGGTAGTCGTGGGCTCCGGCGCGCATCGCGGCGATCGCCTCGTCCTCCTGCATCACGCCGGAGACGATGATGAAGGGCAGGTCGAGGGCCAGGTCCTGCAGCAGGCGCAGCGCGGCCTGGGCGCTGAAGCCGGGCAGGTTGTGGTCGCACAGGATCAGGTCCCAGTGCTCGTCCGACAGCGCCTCGCGCATCTCGGCCTCCGACATCACCTGGCGGTAGGTCGGCGCGTAGCCTGCATCCCGGAAACGATGGAGCAGCAGGATCACATCGTTTTCCGAGTCTTCGATGAACAGAAGCCGGATCGGCGGCTTGGCTTTCGGGCGCGATGCCAGGTCGGCGGTGGTGGGCTTCAGGGCTGCAGGCATGCACACTCCCGGGCTGCGTTATTCGGGTGCTTCCGTTTATGTTTATAATCGCTGCCTTGCTCAGGCGTGATCTTCCGGAAGGATAGAGCAGCCTGTGCGCTCCCGTCCATGCCGAGAGGTGCCCGAAGGGCTTCAAGGGGCGGAGGCACGGTTTGCCGGTGTAGCTCAGTTGGTAGAGCAGCGCACTTGTAATGCGAAGGTCGAGGGTTCGATTCCTTTCACCGGCACCAATAAAATCAAATAGTTAGGCCGACTCCAAGGGGTCGGCCTTTCTCCTTTTTGGCTCATGTAGCCACTGTGTAGCCAAATTCGAGCCGTCCGCGTGGGGCCGTACAGCGCTCGGGGCACACGGGGCGCGTAGGTAAGCAATGCACGGAATCGCTGGGTTCATCATCATCGGTGGGTGTGTCTGCGCGGCGGCGGTGGCGGCCGCCCTGTTCATCCGCGACGTGAAAAGCAGCCAGCGGGCCGCCGAGAAGCGACGCCGGCTGGCGTCGCGGTTGATGGGGAAGTAGGCACTCGCCCAAATCCCGGCGCCACAAACGAAAAACCCGCCATGCGGATCGTCAACCTCCTTGCTGGCGTGGTGCGCCTCTGTCTTCTCGATTTGGAATCGCGATCCTTAAGGGCGCCGCCTGGTGGTTTTTCCGACCTTCGGTGTCGGGATACCGCGCCGGGCTGCGGTCTGCTGGATGATCTCGTTCTCCAGGTACTTCATGACGTGCGCGGTCATCATGACCCAGGCTCGACCAATCTTTGCTGCAGGAAGGGTGCCGTCGCGAATCAAGTCCTCTACCGTCTTGGGATGCACCTTGAGAACATCGGCAGCCTGTTGAATGTTCAGCGTGTCC
>JAKLLM010000181.1 GCA_023150125.1 Zoogloea sp. | reverse complement strand
CATCGGCGAGCAGTTCGTGAAGGGCTACCGCGCCCAGGGCCGCTACGACGACTGGTGGCCGAAGTCCTATCAGCCCTTCTACCGCTACGACCGCTTCGACCCCAACACCGCCGCCCTGCGGGACGAAGTCAAGGTGCACACCCTGGGCCTCAACGTCTTCTTCGCCGAGACCAGCAAGTTCCAGCTGAACCTCAACCGCACGACCTTCGCCGCCACCGACAAGACCACCAACGACCTGCTGGCCCAGTTCCAGTTCGGCTTCTGACCCCATCAAAGGAATCGCCAACATGACTTCGCGCACCCGTCTCGCCACCCGCCGCCTGATCCTCGCCGGCCTCGCTGCCTCGGTGCTGGCCCCCTTCGCCGCCATTGCCGCCGACGCCCCCAAGGTCATCCGCATCGGCCTGCCGCTGGTCGGCACCGGCAACCGCCCGGTGGGCGGCAGCTGGAACTTCGCCACCGTGCAGATCAAGGGCTCCCTCGAGCAGGAGTTCAAGGCCGACGGCATCCGCATCGAGTGGAACAACTTCAAGGGCGCCGGCCCGGCCCTCAACGAAGCGATCGCCAACAAGCTCATCGACGTCTTCGCCATCGGCGACCTGCCGGGCATCGTCGGCAAGGCCAGCGGGCTGAAGACCAAGCTCATCGCCGCCGACAACCGGCGCTACGCCTACGCCATCGCGGTGCCTGCCGACTCCCAGGCCCGCAGCATCGAGGACCTCAAAGGCAAGAAGCTCGCCGTCTTCAAGGGCACTGCGGTGCAGCTGGGTTTCGGCAAGTTCCTCAGCCGCCACGGGCTCTCCGAAAAGGATTTCAAGATCATCAACATGGACAGCAACACGGCCACCGCGGCCCTCGCCACCAAGGACGTGGACGCGCTGTTCACCGCCCCCTCCCAGCTCTTTCCCCTCGAAGACCGGGGCGTGGCCAAGGTGATCTACAACGAACGCCACGACCCGGCCGCCGCCAACGACCGCGGTCAGGCCTACGTGGTGGCCACCGAGGACTTCGAGAAGGCGCACCCGGAGCTCGTCCAGCGCATCGTCAACGTCCTCGTCCGCGAGGCGGCCTGGTCGGCCGACGAGAAGAACCGCACCGCCCTGCTGCAGCTGTGGGCCAAGTCCGGCACGCCCTTCTCCGCCTACCGGCGCGACTACGAAGGCCAGAGCTTCAAGGAGGCGCTGAGCCCGCTGCTCGACGAGGAGTTCGTCGCCAACATCCAGCGCAACGTCACCGAGTCGCAGAAGCTCAAGCTTGTCCGCGGCAGCGTGGACGCCGCCGGCTGGGTGGAGCGCAAATACCTCGACGTGGCTCTCAAGAGCAACGGCCTCACCGGCTTCTGGACGCCGCTGGATGCCGGCGGCAAGCCGAAGAAGTAAGCGATGAGCGCCATCGACCCCTGCGCCGGGCGGCGCTTCCTGGCCGGCTTCGTGCTGCTCGCGGTGCTGTCCGGGATCACCCTCGGCATCGCCAAGGTGACGACCACGCTGTATGCCCTCAGCCTGCAGGCCAGCCCCGTCGAGCTGGCCCTGCTCGGCGCGGCGCAGAGCGTCGGCATCCTGGCGGTGAGCCTGCCGGTGGGGCTGATGGTGGACCGCTACGGCGCCCAGCGCCTGTTCATCGCCGGCAGCCTGCTGGTCACGCTGTTCTACGCGCTGATCCCGGCCTGGAGCCAGCTGTGGTTCCTGCTGGCGTGCACCACCGCGGTGAGCCTGGCGATGCCGCTGCGCTTCATCTCGCTGTCGGCGGTGTTCATGGAAGAGCTGGCGCGGATCGGCGAGGCCCGGGCCGGCTGGTTCCGGGGCGCCCACATGTCGGGCATGTTCCTGATCGGGCCGGCCCTGGCCGCCGGCATCGTGGCGGCGATCGGCTACGCCGGCAGCTACTGGCTGATCGCCGGCCTGCTGCTGGTCACCGCCACGATGGCGCCGCTGGCCTTCCCCGGCGAGCGCGGCCGGAAGGCCCCCGGCCCGGCCCGCCAGCTGTCCTGGCGCAGCATCGGCAACCAGCTGGCGCTCCTGAAAACCGAGGCCGCGCTGCGCAGCACCTGCGTGTCGGAGTTCTTCGCGATGGCGGTGAACATGTTCTACGCCTTCTTCATCGTGGTGCTGGCGATCGAGGTGTTCGGCTTCTCGAGCCAGGCCGCCAGCGCGCTGATCTCGCTGCAGGGCGGCGCCTTCATCGCCGCGCTGTTCGGCATGGGCGGGCTGCTGGCGCGACGCGGCGAAGGCTTCATCCACCGCCTGAGCGACGCCTGCATCGTGGCGGCATTGCTGGTGCTGGGCCTGGGCCGGAGTGATCTCTGCCTGTGGCTGGGCGGGCCGCTGCTGGGCTTCGGGCTGGGGATGCTGCAGACGGTCAACCTGTCTCGCTTCGCCCGCCTCGGCCGGCAGCTCGGCCAGGGCACGGTGAGCAGCCTGGCGGCGCTGCTGGGGCCGGCCGGCGCCACCGCCGGCAGCCTGGTCGGCGCGCTGGTTGGCGAGGCAGCCCAGTTGCAGACCCTGTTCCTGGCCTTCGTGCCGGTGTTCGCGCTGTTCGCCTGGCAGCACCGGCGCCACGGGCAGGCGCCCCAAACGTTCAACGAACCTTCCCTGGAGAACCTCAAATGACGACCTCGTTCCCCCTCTCCCTGCCGGGCAGCCAGGCCGCCGTCCAGGCCGGCCGGCGCCTCGGTGGGCTGGGCCTGGCCCTGCTGCTGCCGGCGGCCATCCTGTACCTGTGGCAGCTCGCCGCCACCCGCGAGTGGGTCACGCCGCTGCTGCTGCCGGCGCCGGCCGTGGTGCTGCAGGCGCTCATCGACCTGCACGCCAGCGGCGAGCTGTGGGAGCACCTGGGCATCAGCCTCGGCCGCGTCGGCTGGGGCTACCTGGCCGGCGTGGTGCTCGGCCTGCTCCTCGGCGCCGCGATGGGCCTCTCGAAGACCGTCGAGGCCTACCTGATGCCCAGCTTCAAGGCCGTCAGCCTGGTGCCGGTGCTCGGCTGGCTGCCGCTCTTCATCATGCTGATCGGCATCGAGGAGAGCCTCAAGGTGCTGATCATCGCCAAGGCGGTGATCGTGCCGGTGACCATCAACACCGTCAAAGGCATCCGCAACATCGCGCCGGGGCACTTCGAGGTGGCGCGCATCTACCGCTTCTCGCCGCTGCAGACGCTCGGCCGGCTGATCGTCCCGTCGGCGCTGCCCAGCCTCGCCACCGGGCTGCGCCTGGGCCTCGCCAACGCCTGGATGGCGCTGGTGGCCGTCGAGCTGCTGGCCGCCAGCGAGGGTGTCGGCTTCCTGATGGTGCACAGCCGCCAGCTGTTCCAGCTCGACATGGTGATGGCCTCGATGGTCGTCATCGGCGTCACCGGCTGGGTGCTGGACCGCGCCCTGCAAAGCGTCGAACAGCGCCTGCTGGCCTGGCGCGTCACCGCCTACTGAGGAGCAAGCCATGAGCAACAACCCTTCCCGCTTCGACCCCCGCGGCCTCGCGCTGCCGGGCCTGGTGCTGGCCCTGTGGTGGGGCGCCACCGCGTCCGGCTTCGCCGACACCCGAATCGTCGCGCCGCCGGCCGAGGTGCTCGCCGCCGCGCTGCGCGAGCTCACCAGCGGCGAGCTCGCCGAGGGCCTCCTGGCCAGCCTCGGCCGCGACCTCGCCGGCTTCGCCCTCGGCAGCACCGCCGGCCTGCTGCTCGGCGCGCTGCTGGCGGTGTCGGGCCTGGCCGACCGGCTGGTCAGCCCGACCCTCCACGCCCTCAAGCAGGTGGCACTGTTTGCCTGGATCCCGCTGATCTCGGTGTGGCTGGGCCAGGACGAGGCCGCCCGCGTGCTGTTCATCGGGCTGGCCGCCTTCTACCCGGTGCTGTTCAACAGCCACGAGGGCATCCGCAGCGTGACCCGCGAGCTGGCCGAGGTGACCCGCGTGTTCCGCTTCAACGCCCGCCAGCGCATCACCCGGCTGATCCTGCCGGCGGCGGCGCCGCAGATCTTTGCCGGCCTGCACCTGGCGCTGATCTACAGCTGGCTGGCCACCATCGGCGCCGAATATTTCTTCAAGGCCACACCCGGCGTGTCGACCCCGCTGCTGGACGGCCGCGCCGACTTCGACATGGCCAAGGTGCTGTACGGGATGGTCGTCGTCGGCCTGGTGGGCGCCGCCCTCAACGCCATCGCCAGCCGCCTGGAGCAGCGCAGCCTCAAGTGGCGCCGCAGCCGCTGAGCCCCACCGAACCCCAAGATCGAAAAGGACACACCATGAGCAGCACATCCACGCTGAGCCTCCAGGGGCTGCGCAAGACTTACCAGGTCGAGGGCCAGGCCCTGCCGGTGCTCGACGACATCAACCTCGACATCGCCCCGGGCGAGTTCGTCAGCATCGTCGGCAGCAGCGGCTGCGGCAAATCCACCCTGCTGCGCCTTCTGATCGGCCTGGAGAACAGCTTCGACGGCCACATCCTGCTCGACGGCCAGCCGGTGGCGGGCACCGGGCTGGAGCGCGGCATCGTCTTCCAGGACCACCGCCTCTTCCCCTGGCTGACTGTCGAGCAGAACGTCGGCCTGGCCCTCGAGAACAACCCGCGCAGCCCACGCGAGAAAGCCGCCGCGATCGCCGAGCACATCGCGCTGGTCGGCCTCGAGGGCTTCGAGAAAGCCTACCCGCACCAGCTCTCGGGCGGCATGAGCCAGCGCGTGGCGATCGCCCGCGGGCTGGTCAACCGGCCGCGCATCCTGCTGCTCGACGAGCCCTTCGGCGCCCTCGACGCCCTCACCCGCGCCAACCTGCAGCAGGAGCTGCAGCGCATCTGGCAGCAGGAGAAGATCACCATGGTCATCGTCACCCACGACGTGGACGAGGCCGTGCTGCTGGGCGACCGGGTGGTGGTGATGGAACCGCGCCCGGGACGCATCAAGCGCATCGTGCCGGTGGCGGTGCCCCACCCGCGCTCGCGCAGCGACGCCCGCCTGGCGCGCATCCGCGACGACATCCTGCGCGACTTCGCCCAGGCCGAAGCCCCGCGCCTCGCCGAACACCCCGCCGAACCCCGCTTCGAAGACTACGCCTTCGCGTGGTAAGCCCGCGCCCACTCAGGAGCCCGCCATGCCCCAACGCCCCAACTTCCTGGTCATCGTCGCCGACGACCTGGGCTTCTCCGACATCGGCGCCTTCGGCGGCGAGATCGCCACGCCCAACCTCGACCGCCTGGCCCGCGCCGGCCTGCGCTTCACCGACTTCCACACCGCCTCGGCGTGCAGCCCGACCCGGGCGATGCTGCTCTCCGGCACCGACCACCACATCGCCGGCCTCGGCAGCATGGCCGAAGCGATCCGCGGCGAGCAGGTCGGCAAGCCGGGCTACGAAGGCCACCTCAACGACCGGGTCGCCAGCCTCGCCGAGCTGCTCCACGACGGCGGCTACCGCACCCTGATGTCGGGCAAGTGGCATCTGGGCCTGACGCCCGAAACCTTCCCGGCCCGGCGCGGCTTCGAGCGCTCGTTTGCGCTGCTGCCGGGCGCCGCCAACCACTACGGCTTCGAGGCCGACATCCCGGCAGAAGAAACCCCGCGGCTCCTCAAGGTGACCGCCGGCCTCTACGCCGAGAACGACGCCTTCATCGACGAGCTGCCCGCCGGCTTCTACTCGTCCGACGGCTTCACCGACAAGCTGCTCGGCTACCTGCAGGAGGGCGAGGCGGACAACCGCCCCTTCTTCGCCTACCTGGCCTTCTCGGCCCCGCACTGGCCGCTGCAGGCCCCGCCCGAGAACGTCGCCCGCTACCGCGGCCGCTACGACGGCGGCCCCGAAGCCCTGCGTGCCGAGCGCCTCGGGCGCCTCAAGAAGCTCGGGCTGGTCGGCAGCGACGTGGCGCCCCACCCGGTGGAGGCCCGCAGCCCCGAGTGGGGTGCCCTCAGCGCCCACGAGCGGGCGGTGTCGGCGCGCAGCATGGAGGTCTATGCGGGCATGGTCGAGCGCCTCGACTGGAACGTCGGCCGGGTGGTGGACTACCTCGAGGCCCGCGGCCAGCTCGACGACACGGTGGTGATCTTTTTGTCCGACAACGGCGCCGAGGGCGCCCTGCTCGAAGCGCTGCCCACCTTCGGCCCCAACCTGCAGCAGGTGATCGCCGACTACTACGACAACAGCCTCGACAACATCGGCCGCGGCAACTCGTATGTGTGGTACGGCCCGCGCTGGGCCCAGGCGGCCACCGCGCCGGCCCGCCTCTACAAGGCCCACACCACCGAGGGCGGCATCCGCACGGTGGCCTTCCTGCGCCACCCGGGCCTGATCCGCCAGGGCGAGATCAGCCACGAGTTCGCCACCGTGATGGACATCGCCCCGACCCTGCTCGAGCTGGCCGGGCTCAGCCACCCCGGCACCGAATACCGCGGCCGGCCGGTGGCGCCGCTGCGCGGGCGATCGCTGCTGCCCTACCTCAAGGGCCACCGCGACAGCCCGCACCCGGACGACCACGTCACCGGTTGGGAGCTCTTCGGGCAGCGGGCGATCCGCCAGGGCCACCACAAGGCGGTGTTCATCCCGGCGCCGATCGGGCCGGACACCTGGCAGCTCTACGACCTGAAGGCCGACCCGGGCGAGACCGTCGATCTCGCCGCCACCCGGCCGGACATCCTGGCCCGGCTGCTGCGCCACTGGGACAGCTACGTGGCCGAGACCGGCGT
>JAKLLM010000180.1 GCA_023150125.1 Zoogloea sp. | reverse complement strand
GAGCTGGTCGCCTTCCTGGAGATCGATGAAATTACTGACTTGCAGGCCGCACTCGTACCCGAACTTGACTTCCTTGACGTCGTCCTTGAAGCTCTTGAGCGACTCGAGCTCGCCGCTGTGGACCACCACGTGGTTGCGCAGCACGCGGACCAGCGCATTGCGCTTGACGATGCCTTCGAGCACGTAACAGCCCGCGATGGTGCCGACCTTGGAGATGGTGAAGACCTGACGGACCTCGACCAGGCCAAGCACCTGCTCGCGCTTCTCGGGGGCCAGCATGCCGGACAGCGCACTCTTCACCTCATCGACGGCATCGTAGATGATGTTGTAGTAGCGCAGATCGACGCCGAAGGTCTCGGCCAGCTTGCGGGCGTTGGCATCGGCGCGGATGTTGAAGCCGATGATGACCGCGTTGGAAGCCTGGGCCAGGTTGACGTCGGACTCGCTGATCGCGCCGACACCACCGTGGATGACCTGCACGCGGACTTCGTCGGTGGACAGCTTGACCAGCGAATGGGCCAGCGCTTCCTGCGAACCCTGCACGTCGGCCTTGATGATCAGCGGCAGGGTCTTCACCTCGCCCTCGCCCATCTGTTCGAACATGCTCTCGAGCTTGGCGGCCTGCTGCTTGGCCAGCTTGACGTCGCGGAACTTGCCTTGACGGAACAGGGCGATCTCGCGGGCCTTGCGCTCGTCGGCCAGGGCCACCACCTCGTCACCGGCACCCGGCACGTCGGCCAGGCCGAGGATTTCGACCGGGATCGACGGGCCGGCTTCCTCGATGGGCTTGCCATTCTCGTCGAGCATGGCGCGGACACGACCGAAGGTTGCACCGGCCAGCAGAACGTCACCGCGACGCAGCGTGCCGGACTGGACCAGCAGCGTCGCCACCGGGCCACGGCCCTTGTCGAGACGGGCTTCGATGATCAGGCCCTTGGCCATGGAATCCTTGGGCGCCTTGAGCTCAAGCACTTCGGCCTGCAGCAGGATGCCTTCGAGCAGGTCGTCGATGCCCTGGCCGGTCTTGGCCGAGACTTCGACGAACATCGTGTCGCCGCCGTAGGCTTCCGGAACCACGCCTTCGGCGATCAGCTCCTGGCGGACGCGCTCGGGGTTGGCACCCGGCTTGTCGATCTTGTTGACCGCCACGATCAGGGGCACTTCGGCCGCCTTGGCGTGGTGGATGGCTTCCTTGGTCTGCGGCATCACGCCGTCGTCGGCCGCCACCACCAGCACGACCAGGTCGGTCGCCTTGGCGCCACGGGCACGCATCGCGGTGAACGCCTCGTGACCCGGGGTGTCGAGGAAGGTCACCATGCCACGCTCGGTTTCCACGTGGTAGGCGCCGATGTGCTGGGTGATGCCGCCGGCTTCGCCCGCAGCCACCTTGGCACGGCGGATGTAGTCGAGCAGCGAGGTCTTGCCGTGGTCGACGTGGCCCATGACGGTGACGACCGGAGCGCGGGGCTCCAGCGCGACGTCCTTGTGCTCGACGTTCTCCTCGAGGAAGGCATCCGGGTCGTCCAGCTTGGCGGCGAGCGCCTTATGGCCCATTTCCTCGACGATGATCATCGCCGTGTCCTGGTCCAGCACCTGGTTGATGGTGACCATGGTGCCCATCTTCATCAGGGCCTTGATGACCTCGGTGGCCTTGACGGCCATCTTGTGGGCCAGATCGGCCACCGAGATGGTCTCGGGCACATGCACTTCACGAACGATGGGCTCGATCGGCGCAACGAAGGCCGGGCTGTCCTGATGACGGCCACCACGACCACCGCTGCGGCCACCGCCACGCCAGCCACCGGCGCCGCCGGTGGTGTCGCCGCGGGTCTTGATGCCGCTGCCACGACGCTTGGTGTCGGCCGCGACTTCCTTGCCGACCACCTTCTTGGCGTCCTTGCGGGCACCCTTGTCTTCAGGCTTCGCAGGCTTGTGGAGGGTGCCGGTCTTGGGCGCGGCCTCGCCCTCGGCCTTGGCCTTCTCGGCCGCTGCCGCACGCATCTTCTCGTCTTCGGCGCGCTGCAGCATGGCGGCACGGGCGCGGGCTTCGCGTTCCTGCTTTTCCTTGAGGTCTGCGGCCTGACGGGCCTGCAGCTCGGCGTGGCGCTGGGCTTCGCGCTCGCGGGCGGCCTTTTCCTCGGCGCTCAGGATCGAGCCGCCGGTGACGACACGCCGGACCGGCGCGGGGCGCTGTTCGGGCTTCGGTGCATCGGCCTTCGGGGCGGCAGGCTTGGCCGCCTCCGGCTTGGCCGGCTCGACCTTCACCGGCTCGGGCTTGACCATCTCGGGCTCGGGCTTGGCCTCGACGACCGGAGCGGGCTCCGGCTCGGCAACCACGACCGGCGCGACTTCGGGCACGAGCTGCGGGGCGGGCTCGGGAGCCGGTGCGGGCTCGACGGCCGGCGCCTCGACGACGGGCGCTTCGGCGACCACCTCGGGCACGACGGCCTCGATGACGGCTTCCGGCTCGGCGGCCACGACGGGCTCGCTTTGCGCCGCCGGCGCTGCCGCGACGGCGGCCTCGGGCACCAGCGTCTCGTCGCGCTTCACGAAGACGCGCTTCTTGCGCACCTCCACCTGCACGGTGCGGGCGCGGCCGGTGGAATCGGTTGCCCGGATCTCGCTCGTCTGCTTGCGCGTGAGGGTGATCTTCGATTTTGCTGCCGTGTCACCGTGGGCACGACGCAGGAAATCGAGCAGCCGGGTCTTGTCCTGCTCCGACAGCAGGTCGGTTTCCCGGGTCTTGTCCACGCCAGCCTTCTGCAACTGCTCGAGCAATACGGAGGCCGGCATCTTGAGTTCGCCGGCAAATTGTGTAACGGTTGTCTGTCCCATCTTGAGCCTCCGGGTATTACTCGAACCAGTGCGCGCGCGCCTTGGTGATCAGATTCTTGGCCCGCTCTTCGTCCAGCCCCGACAGTTCCATCAGTTCGTCCACCGCCAGATCAGCCAGTTCGTCGCGGCTATGCACGCCACCCTGGGCCAGCTTGGCGGCCAGGGGCTTGTCCATGCCTTCGAGGCCAAGCATGTCCTCGTTGACGGTTTCCAGTTGTTCTTCGGTGACGATGGCTTCGGTAAGGAGCACGTTGCGGGCGCGGTTGCGCAGCTCGTTCACCGTTTCTTCGTCGAAGGATTCGATTTCCAGCATCTCGGCCAGCGGGACGTAGGCGATCTCCTCGAGCGACGAGAAACCCTCGTCGATCAGGATGTCGGCCACTTCCTCGTCCACATCAAGCTTGGAGATGAACAGCTGACGCACGCTGCTGTGCTCGGCCTCGGACTTGCGTTCCGATTCCGCTTCGGTCATCAGGTTGATGGTCCAGCCGGTGAGCTCGGACGCCAGCTTGACGTTCTGGCCGTTGCGGCCGATGGCGATGGCGAGGTTGTTCTCGTCCACCACCACGTCCATCGCGTGAGCTTCCTCGTCGACGACGATGGAAGACACCTCGGCCGGCTGCAGCGCGCCGATCACGAACTGGGCAGCCTCGGGCGACCACAGCACGATGTCGATGTTCTCGCCGCCGATCTCGTTGCGCACGGCGGTGACACGGGAGCCACGCAGGCCGACGCAGGTACCGATCGAGTCGATGCGCGGGTCGTTGGACTTCACGCCGATCTTGGCACGCAGGCCGGGGTCACGGGCGCAGGCCTTGATCTCGAGGAGGCCATCGCCGATCTCGGGGACTTCCAGCTCGAACAGGCGCATCACGAACTCGGGCGCGGTGCGCGAGAGGATCAGCTGCGGGCCGCGGGCGCCGCGGTCGATGCGCAGCAGGTAGGCCTTGACCCGGTCGCCGACGCGGAGGTTTTCCTTGGGGATCATCTGGTCGCGGGGCAGCACGGCTTCGAGGCGGCCCACTTCGATGATCGCGTTGCCGCGCTCCATGCGCTTGATCGCGCCGGAGATGATGTATTCCTTGCGCTCCAGGAAGTCGGCGAGGATCTGCTCCCGCTCGGCGTCGCGCACCTTCTGCAGGATCACCTGCTTGGCGGCCTGGGCACCGATGCGGCCGAAGTCGATGGGCTCCAGCCCTTCCTCGACGTAGTCGCCGACCTGGATCTCGGGGTATTCTTCCCGGGCGTCGATCAGGCCCATCTGGGCTTCGTCGTTCTCGACGTCCTCGTCCGGCAGCACCTGCCAGCGGCGGAAGGATTCATAATCGCCGGTTTCCCGGTCGATGGCGACGCGCACGTCGGCTTCGTCGTTGATGCGTTTCTTCGTTGCCTGAGCAAGCGCGGACTCCAGCGCAGAAAAAACGATTTCCTTCGAAACGTTTTTCTCGCGGGCCAGGGCGTCAACCAACAGCAAAATTTCGCGGCTCATACCTGCAAACCTCCAAACTTCTTAGAACTTGGGCACCAGGCGGGCCTTTTCGATTTCTTCAAACGGGACCTCGACAGGCCCCTTTTCCGTTTCCAGGGTCACAACGCCGTCTTTCAGGCCTTGCAGCACCCCGGCGAAATTACGCTGATTGGCGATCGGCATGCGCAGTCGAAGCTGCACATCCTGCCCGGCGAAGCGCTCGAAATCCGCCGCCTTTTTGAGCGGGCGATCCAGACCGGGGGACGACACCTCGAGGCGGTCGTAATCGATGTTCTCGACCTCGAAGATTCGCGTCAGCTGGTTGCTCACGGTGGCGCAATCTTCCACGGTGATGCCGTTCGGCGAATCAATGAACACCCGCATGAGACGCCCTCGGGGCGAAGTCTCGAAGTCGACCAGTTCGTAGTCGAGCCCTTGTACGGTCTGTTCGATCAAATTCAGCAACTCCATTTACCAGCCAACTCCCCTTGCGCCCGCGGCGCGATTCCTAGCCCACAAAAGAAAAATGGGCGAAACGCCCATCCCTGTTTAATTTCGACCGGATGTCGGCCCTTTCGAGCCGATACAACAATAAAAGTATAACAGCCCGCCGAAGCGGGCGCAATTTTTACCCTGCGGCGCAGCCCCGGATCAAGGCTGACGACGCCCCGGCCGTGGGCCGCTGCGTGGCTTGCCACCGGAATTGACGGGCTTCGGCAAACCAGCCAGGGCACACACATCCTCCACGGCCATGTCCTCCCACATCCCACGCTTGAGGCGCGAGGGGAGCACCACCGGCCCATAGCGGACGCGCATCAGACGGCTCACCGTGAGGCCGAGGGCTTCGAACATCCGCCGCACCTCGCGGTTGCGCCCCTCGGACAGGGTGACCCGGTACCAGTGGTTGGCGCCCTCGCCACCGGCGTCGAGCAGGGTGTTGAACTTGGCGGGACCATCCTCGAGCTCGATCCCCGCGAGCAAGGCATGCCGCTGCGCTTCGTCGAGCTCACCCAGGATGCGCACCGCGTACTCCCGGTCGAGCTCGTAGCGCGGATGCATGAGCTTGTTGGCGAGGTCGCCGTCGTTCACGAAGAGCAGCAGGCCCGAGGTATTGAAGTCGAGGCGCCCCACCGCGATCCAGCGCCCCTTGCGCAGGGTCGGCAGACGGTCGAACACGGTCGGTCGGCCTTCCGGATCGTCACGGGAGACGATCTCGCCCTCGGGCTTGTGGTACAGCACGACGCGCGGGATCCGCGGCGCGAAGCGCAAGGGCATCAGCTTGCCGTTGACGCGCACCCGGTCGCCCGGGCCGACCTTCTGGCCGACGTCGGCAGGCTCGCCATTGACCGAGATCCGGCCGGCGATGATCCACTCCTCGATCTCCCGGCGGGAGCCGATGCCCGCCGCCGCCAGCACCTTGTGCAGGCGCTGGGGCTCGGTGTAGGTGGTGTCCTGGGGGCGCTTGGGACGGCGCGCTTCCGCACCGTCCTGCAGCGGGAGCTCACTGCTCGCCAGCGGGTACGGCGACTCCGGCGAAGCGTAGCCTCCGCCAGCCCCCTGCCGGCGGGCGCGCCAGTTGCCGCGACCGCCCTCGAGGTTGGAGAGGCCGATCGCCGAAGCGTTGCTGCGGGGCTGGCGGCCACCGTCGGCGTCACGCTCCGGGCGTCCGCCCCGGTTGCCGTCGGGCCGCGCTTCGCGATTGCCCTCCGCGGAGGGCCTGCCCCGGTTGCGGCGCCCGCCCTGGGGGCCTTCGCCGCCCGGCTTGCCGGCCTTAGGCCTGAACGGCCGGTTCTTCGGTTTTTGGGAGGTCGACAAGATCCATGATCCTTTCGATTTCAGTCAGCGGAGGCAACTCGGTCAGGCTGCGCAAGCCGAGGTCCTCCAGGAATTTTCGGGTCGTGGCATACAAGCCCGGGCGGCCGGGGGTGTCCCGGTAGCCCACCACGTCCACCCACCCCCGCGATTCGAGGGTCTTGAGCACGTTCGTCGATACGACAACACCGCGGATATCCTCGATGTCGCCGCGGGTAACCGGCTGGCGGTAGGCGATGATGGCAAGGGTCTCGAGCACCGCCCGCGAATACTTCGGCGGGCGCTCCTGCTTGAGCCGGTCGAGATACACCTGGTATTCGAGGCGGGTCTGGAAACGCCAGCCACCGGCCGTCTGCACCAGCTCGACGCCCCGCCCCTGCCAGTCGACGGCGAGCTCGGCGAGGGCGCTTCGCACGGCCTCGGGCCCCGGATCTTCCTCGAAGAGGCGGCGCAGCTCGCCCACCGGCAGCGGCGCCGCGGCAGCGAGCAAGGCGGTTTCGAGCACCCGCTTGAACTCTTCAGTCGAATCCGGCTGCAACATCGGCACGTTTCACATAAATGGGCGCAAAGGCCTCG
>JAKLLM010000179.1 GCA_023150125.1 Zoogloea sp. | reverse complement strand
GTCGCCGAGCAGGCCGTCAAGCAGATGATCCAGAACGGCCACAACATCAAGGGCGCCGACGTCATCGTGCTGGGCCTCACCTTCAAGGAAGACTGCCCGGACCTGCGCAACAGCAAGGTGATCGACGTGATCAACGAGCTGAAGAGCTACGGCTGCACCGTGCACGTGCACGACCCGGTGGCCGAGTCGGCCGAAGCAGAGCACGAATACGGCGTCAGCCTCACCGCCTGGGACAAGCTTCCGCGCGCTGCGGCCATCGTCGGCGCCGTGGCCCACAAGCAGTACGCCCAGATGGGTGTCGGCCAGCTGTGCGAGAAGCTCGTCCCGAACGGCGTGTTCGCGGACGTGAAGAGCTTCTACGATCCGGCGGCGCTGGAAGCGGCTGGGGCCAAGGTGTGGCGGCTTTGATCAAGGCCCGGGCCGCTGTGCTGCGGCTGGCCTCGTCCCTCCTGCTGGCCGGCCTGGCCGGTGGAGCCTGGGGCCTGGGGCTGGCCGAGCCGGTGGCCGACCCGCGCCCGCTCGTCGAGCAGGCGCTGGCCTTCGAGCACGGCGAGGGCGTGCCCCGCGACCCGGAGCACGCCGCTGAGCTCTACTGCGAGGCGGTGCGGCTCGGCAATGCCGAGGCCATGTACAACCTCGGCTGGATGTACGCCAACGGCCGCGGCGTGGCACGTGACGATGCCTACGCCGCCACGCTGTTCGAGATGGCCTTGTTCAAGGGGCATCCGGGTGCCGAGAAAGGCCGCCGGCTGGTGGGTGAATACACCGGCGACGTGCCCGACTGCCTGAAGCCCACGGTGGCGCGCTACGCCTTTGCGGCAACCCGCGAGAGCTGGGACACCCAGAAATACCTGGCCTCCCTGCCCGAGCGCAAGAAGCGGGTCGTCGAACTCATCACCACGCTGGCACCGCGCTTCTCCATCGAGCCGCGGCTGGCGCTGGCAATTGCGACAACCGAATCCAACTTCGACATCAACGCCACCTCGCCCAAGAACGCCATGGGCGTGATGCAGCTGATCCCCGAGACGGCCAGCCGTTTCAACGTCAAGGACAGCTTCGACCCGGTGGAGAACATCAAGGGTGGCCTGGCCTACCTGCGCTGGCTGCTGGCCTACTACCGGGGCAACGTGGCGCTCGCGGTGGCGGGCTACAACGCCGGCGAAGGCGCCGTCGACCGCTACAAGGGCGTGCCGCCGTACAAGGAAACCCAGAACTACGTGCGGCGCATCCTGGAGTTCTTCCCGCGCACCGAGCATCCCTTCGATGCCGGGGTTGCCGCGGCTTCGCCTGCACTGCAGGCGCTCAAGGCGGTCAAGCCCTGATGACGGGGCAGCCGTGCCCGGCAAGGCGCCGGCTGCTGGCGCTCCTGCTGCTGTCGGGCCTTGCCCCACTTCCGGCCCGGGCTGATTTCCCTGCCACTGTCGCCCGGGTCAAGCGCTCGGTTGTGGCGGTCGGCACCTACGTTGCCATCGGTAACCCGCGCTTCCGGTTTCTGGGTACCGGCTTTGTCGTGGGGGATGGCAATCGGGTGGTGACCAACGCCCACGTGGTGGCGTCGGCGCCCGAGGGCGGTGACGAGAAGCTCGTCATTGCCCTGCCGGGCAGCGGGCGGCAGGTCGTTGCCCGGCCGGTTCGGCGCGAGGCGTCCGACCCGGATCACGATCTGGCCCTGCTGGGCTTCGACGGCCCGGCGCTTCCGGCGCTTGCGCTGGGTGACTCGAACGCCGTGCGTGAGGGGCAGGACGTGGCGATCACCGGTTTTCCGCTGGGGGGCAGCATCGGCATCGTGCCGGTGACCCATAAGGGGATCATTTCGGCACTCACGCCGATCGGGCAGCCGGTGGCGTCGGCGGGGCAGCTGGATGGCCGGATGGTGCGCCGGCTGGCGGCAGGCGGCTACCCGGTGCTGCAGCTCGACATCGTCTCCTATCCGGGCAACAGCGGCAGCCCGCTCTACGACCCCGAGACCGGCGAGGTGCTGGGCATCCTCAACATGGTTTTCGTGAAAGGCGCCAAGGAGACGGCACTGACGAATCCTTCGGGGATTTCCTACGCGATTCCGGTCAGCTTCCTGAAGGCGCTGCTGACGCCCTGAACCCGGGCGGGTTCAGGCGTTCAGCGGTTCAAAAGTACAAGCGCCGGGGCCTTGCACCCCGGCGTTTTTTTGGCGCTCAGGCCAGCTCGTCCATCGGCACGCAGCTGCAGAACAGGTTGCGATCGCCATAGACGTCGTCGATCCGGTTCACGCTCGGCCAGAACTTGTTGTCGCCCACCCAGGCGAGCGGGAAAGCCGCTTCCTGGCGCGAATACGGGCGGTTCCACTCGCCGATGAAGTCGGCCTGGGTGTGCGGGGCGTTCTTCAGCGGGTTGTCGTCGGCGGGCAGGCGGCCGTCCTCGATGGCGCGGATCTCGTTGCGGATCGCCACCATCGCGGCGACGAAGCGGTCGAGTTCGCCCTTGTCCTCGGATTCGGTCGGCTCGACCATGATCGTGCCGGCCACCGGGAAGGACATGGTGGGGGCGTGGAAGCCGTAGTCCATCAGGCGCTTGGCGATGTCGACCTCGCTGATCCCGGTGGCCGCCTTGATCGGGCGGATGTCGAGGATGCACTCGTGGGCGACGCGGCCCTGGCTGCCGGTGTAGAGCACCGGGTAATGATCCTTGAGCTGGCTGGCGACGTAGTTGGCGTTGAGGATCGCCACCTCGGTGGCCTGCTTGAGGCCGCGGCCGCCCATCATCGTGATGTACATCCAGGAGATCGGCAGGATGCTGGCCGAGCCGAACTGGGCGGCGGACACCGCACCCTGGCCGGCGTTGGGGCGGTCTTCGGCACCGGTGGCGGCCACCACGTGGTCGGCCATGAAGGGTGCGAGGTGCGCCTTGAGGCCGATCGGGCCCATGCCCGGCCCGCCGCCGCCGTGGGGGATGCAGAAGGTCTTGTGCAGGTTCATGTGGCTCACGTCGGCGCCGATGGCGGCGGGGGAGGTGAGACCGACCTGGGCGTTGAGGTTGGCGCCGTCCATGTACACCTGGCCGCCGTGCTGGTGCACGGTGGCGCAGATTTCGCGGATCGCCTCCTCGAACACGCCGTGGGTGGACGGGTAGGTGATCATCAGCGCGGCGAGCTTGTCGGCGTGCTGGGCCACCTTGGCCTTGAGGTCGGCGACGTCCACGTTGCCGTTGTCGTCGCAGTTGACCACCACCACGTCCATGCCGCACATCTGGGCGGTGGCCGGGTTGGTGCCGTGGGCCGACTTGGGGATCAGGCACACGGTGCGGTGATGGTCGCCGCGGGCGGCGTGGTAGCGGCGGATCGCCACCAGGCCGGCGTATTCGCCCTGGGCGCCGGAGTTGGGCTGCATGCAGATGGCGTCGAAGCCGGTGATCGCGCGCAGTTGTGCGGCGAGGCCGTCGATCATCTCGAGGTAGCCGGCGGTCTGGTCGGCCGGGGCGAAGGGGTGGATGTCGGCGAACTCGGGCCAGGTGACCGGGATCATCTCGCTGGTGGCGTTGAGCTTCATGGTGCACGAGCCCAGCGAGATCATCGAGTGGTCGAGGGCCAGGTCGCGGTTCTGCAGGCGCTTGAGGTAGCGCAGCATCTCGTGCTCGGTGTGGTGGGTGTTGAACACCGGGTGGGCGAGGATCGCGTCGCTGCGCAGCAGGGCCTCGGGCAGATTGCCGCCGCGGGCGGCGACGGCGGAGTCGAGGGCGGCGGTGTCGGCGCTGGCGCCGAAGGCGGCGAGCAGGGCAGCGATGTCGTCGCGGGTGGTCTTTTCATCGATGGAGACGCCGAGGGCGTGGCCGTCCACGTGGCGCAGGTTGTAACCGGCGGCCTGGGCGGCGGCGTAGATGGCGGCGGTGCGCGCGCCGGTCTCAACCTGCAGGGTGTCGAAGAAGGTCTCGGATGCCAGCGCCAGGCCGGCGCGCTTGAGGCCTTCGGCCAGCATCGCGGCCAGGCGGTGCACACGCGCGGCAATGCTGCGCAGGCCTTCGGGGCCGTGATAGACGGCGTACATGCCGGCCATGTTGGCCAGCAGCACCTGGGAGGTGCAGATGTTGGAGTTGGCCTTCTCGCGGCGGATGTGCTGCTCGCGGGTCTGCAGCGTCATGCGCAGGGCGGTCTTGCCGCGGGCATCCTTGGAGACGCCGATGATGCGGCCGGGCATCGAGCGGACGTGGGCTTCGCGGGTGGCGAAGAAGGCCGCGTGGGGGCCGCCGAAACCCAGCGGCACGCCGAAGCGCTGGGCCGAGCCGAGGGCGATGTCGGCGCCCAGTTCGCCCGGCGACTTGAGCAGCACGAGGGCCAGCAGGTCGGAAGCGACGGCCACCACCGCGCCCTTGGCCTTGAGCTGGGCGATCGGCGTGGCGATGTCGGCCACCGCGCCGCACTCGTCGGGGTATTGCAGCAGCGCACCGAAGACTTCGTGGTGGGCGGCTTCGGCCACGGGCCCGATGATCAGCTCGAAGCCGAAGTATTCGGCACGGGTGCGCAGCACGTCGAGGGTCTGCGGGAAGACGCCTTCGTCCACGAAGAAGCCCTGGCCCTTGGCCTTGGAGACGCGGCGCGCCATGGACATGGCTTCGGCAGCGGCGGTGGCTTCGTCGAGCAGCGAGGCGTTGGCGAGCTCGAGCCCGGTGAGGTCGATGACCATCTGCTGGTAATTGAGCAGGGCCTCGAGGCGGCCCTGGGAGATCTCGGCCTGGTAGGGCGTGTAGGCGGTGTACCAGCCGGGGTTTTCCATCACGTTGCGCAGGATGACCTTGGGCGTGATGGTGTCGTAGTAGCCCATGCCGATGAGCGACTTCTTGACCACGTTCTTGCCGGCGATGCCCTTCAGGCGGGCCAGGGCCACGTGCTCGGGCGTCGGTTCGCCCAGGGCCAGCGGTGCCGGCAGGCGGATGTCGGCGGGCACGGTCTGGCCGATCAGCGTATCGAGGCTGTCAACGCCGAGGGCGGCGAGCATCGCGGGCAGCTCGTTGGCACAGGGGCCCAGGTGGCGGCGGATGAAGTCGTCGCCCTGTTCGAGGGTGGCAAGCGGGGTGGAGAGAAGGGTCTTCGACATGGGAGGAATTCGGGTTGGGTTACGGCGGGCAGTGCGGCGAGGGGCGCCAGTGGCGCCCCGGCGGAGGCGATCAGCCGTTGGCGACGGCGTCGTAGGCCTCGGCGCTGAGGAGGCCGTCCACGTCGGCTGCGTTGGCCGGCTTGATCTTGAACAGCCAGGCGCCGTAGGGGTCGCCGTTCACGGCCTCGGGGGCGTCGACGGCTTCCTGGTTGGAGGCGATGATCTCGCCGGCCACCGGGGCGTAGATGTCGGATGCGGCCTTGACCGATTCGATCACCGCGATGGATTCCTTGGCGTCGACGACGCGGCCGGCTTCGGGCAGCTCGAGGAAGACCACGTCACCGAGGGCCTGCTGGGCGTGGTCGGTGATGCCGATGGTGAGGGTGCCGTCGGATTCGGTGCGGACCCACTCGTGGGATTCGGTGTAGCGGAGTTCTGCGGGCGTGTTGCTCATGGTGATGTCCTTTTTGGAATGATTGAAGGTTGGGGAAATGAGGGGGCGGTCAGATCAGGGCCTTGCCATTGCGGACGAAAGAGGCTTTGACGACGCGGGCCTTGAGGCGCTTGCCGCGGATGTCCACCTCGACGCTGTCGCCCGGCGCCACGCCGAGGGGCAGGCGGGCCATCGCGATGGCCTTTTCGAGGGTCGGCGAGAAGGTGCCGCTGGTGGTTTCGCCTTCGCCCTGGGCGGTGAAGACCGCCTGGTGGGCGCGCAGCACGCCCTTGTCTTCGAGCACCAGGCCGAGCACCTGGCGGCTGGCGGGCTTGGCGAGGAGGGCGGCCTTGCCGACGAAGTCGCGGGCGGTGTCGGAGAAATCCACCGTCCAGGCGAGGCCGGCGTCGAGGGGCGAGATGGTCTCGTCCATGTCGTTGCCGTAGAGGGCCATGCCGGCTTCGAGGCGCAGGGTGTCGCGGGCGCCGAGGCCACAGGGCTTGACGCCGGCCGCCACGAGGGCGCTCCAGGTGGCGGTTGCCTGGTCGGCGGGCAGGGTGAGCTCGAAGCCGTCTTCACCGGTATAGCCGGTGCGGGCAATGAAGAAGTCACCCCAGGCGGCCCCCTGGAAGGGCTTGAGGCTGGCGGACGCGGCCTCGCTGCCGGGCAGGGCGGCCCAGGTCTTGGCGCGGGCGTTGGGGCCCTGGACGGCGATCATCGCCAGGTCGCGGCGGACGGTGAGGGTCGCATCGAAGCCGCCTTCGGCGAGGCGGGCCTGCATCCAGGCCACGTCCTTGTCGGCGGTGCCGGCATTGACGACGATGCGCCAGGCGGTGTCGGAGAGGTAGTAGACGATAAGGTCGTCGATCACGCCGCCTTCCGGGTTCAGCATGCAGGAGTACAGCGCCTTGCCCGGCTCGGCCAGCTTGGCCACGTCGTTGGCGATCAGGCCGCGCAGGAAGGCCTTGCTGCCGGCGCCCGCGAGGTCGAGGGCAAGCATGTGGGAGACGTCGAACATGCCGGCGTCGCGGCGAACCGCGTGGTGCTCCTCGATCTGCGAGCCGTAGTTGACGGGCATGTCCCAGCCGGCGAAGTCGACCATGCGGGCGCCCGCGGCGACGTGGGTGGCGTGAAGGGGGGTGTGTTGGGGCATCAGGGTGTCTCCGGCAAGTCTCCGGCTGCAATTTTCTCAGTGTAGAAAAACAAAGGGGCCGCCGCGACCATTGATCGCGGCGGCCCCATCTGTCCTTTGTACCTGAGAGATTGCAGCCGACCGCGATTCGTGGCGTATCGTGCTGCGTGCCCCTTCGGTGGATGTCACCCACTGCGCCCTTGGCGCCGGTGGCGGCATCACTCTCCAGATTCTTGATTCGTCGGCGGTCCGTTTGCCTGAGCGGTTCCGGGGGTTGCGCCTTCGGCGGCTCGCTGATCCTGATGATGCTGGCGAGCGCTCTCCCACACGACGCGCGCACCTTACCACCGGCCGGCGGGCGGCGGCAAGGGTCTGATACACTGATGGAAATGAGCCTTACCCAAAAACCTTCCCGGAGCCGCTACCTGGGCATCCGGGGCTTGCGTTATCACCTTCGCGAGTGGGGCAGGGAGGGCGCGCCCAAGCTCTTCATGCTGCACGGCTGGATGGACGTCTCGGCGTCCTTCCAGTTCATCGTGGATGCGCTGGAGGCCGACTGGCACGTGATCGCGCCCGACTGGCGCGGCTTCGGGCGCACCGAATGGCGGGGCGACGCCTACTGGTTTCCCGATTACCTCGGCGACCTCGACGCGATCGCCCGCACCTTGGCGCCGGACGAGCCGCTGCGCCTGGTCGGGCACAGCCTGGGCGGCAACGTTGCCAACCTGTATGCTGGCGTGAGGCCGGCGCGGGTGTCCCACGTGGTTGCGCTGGACGCCTTCGGCCTCGCCGACACCCTGCCCGAGCAGTCGCCGGGGCGGATCGAAAAATGGTTGCGCGAGCTCGAGGCGCCGGCGAAATTCAGGGCCTACGCCGATCAGGCGGCCCTGGCCGGGCGGCTGATGGCCGACAATCCGCGGTTGGAGGCGGGCAGGGCGGCTTTCCTGGCCGGGCACCTGGGTGAGCCGGATGCCGAGGGTGGCTATCGCCTCGCCGGCGACCCCGCCCACCGGCGGGTGAACCCGGTGCTGTACCGCCGCGCGGAGGCGATGGCTGCCTGGCGGCGGGTGACCGCGCCCGTGTTGTGGGTGGAGCCGGCCGAGCCCGACCTGCGTCGCAAGATGGGCGTGAGCGACGCGGCCCACGCCGAGGCGCAGGCTTGCTTCCGTGATTTTCGCGAGGTGCAGGTGGCAGATTCCGGCCACAACCTGCACCACGACCAGCCGGACGTCGTTGCCCGGATCATTGAGTCATTCTTGCTGTCGAAGGAATCATGAACGTTCTCAACGCCGATCTGCATTGCCATTCCACCGCCTCCGACGGAACCCTCGCGCCCGCCGACGTGGTGCGCCGCGCCCACGCCAACGGTGTCGATCTGCTGGCGCTCACCGACCACGACGAGCTGCTCGGCATCGCCGAGGCGGCGTCCGAGGCGGCGGATCTCGGCCTGCGCTTCGTGCCGGGGGTCGAGATCTCCGTGTCGTGGCTCGACCAGACCCTGCACATCGTCGGGCTGGGTGTCGATCCGGCCAACGAGGCGCTGGCTGCCGGCCTGGCCAAGGTGCGTGGCGGCCGCGACGGGCGGGCGATGCTGATTGGCGAGGAGCTCGCGCGGATCGGCATCCACGGAGCCTTTCAGGGCGCCTTGCGTTACGTGGGCAACCCGGCCCTGGTGAGCCGTGCTCACTTCGCCCGCTATCTGGTGGAGATCGGGATAGCAAAGAACGTGCACGACGTGTTCCTGCATTACCTGGCCCGTGGCAAGCCCGGCTATGTCGAGCACGTGTGGGCGACCCTCGAGGACGCGGTGGGCTGGATCAAGGGCGCCGGCGGACTGGCGGTGATCGCCCACCCGGGGCGCTACCGCCTCGGCAATGCCGAGATGCACATCCTCTTCGAACAATTCCGTGACCTGGGCGGCGAAGCCGTCGAGGTTTCCTGCGGTGCCCACGACGGCGGCCAGCTGCTGGCATTTGCCCGGATGGCCCGCAAATATGGTCTGCTGGCTTCCCGGGCATCCGATTTCCACGGCCCCGAAGACAGCCCCATCGACCTCGGGCGGGCCTCGCCGCTGCCGCCCGACCTCACGCCGGTGTGGACGCGCCTGGCCTAGTCATCTCGTTCCTGAATCATGGCTCAATTCTTTTCCGTACATCCCGAACAACCCCAGCCGCGCCTCGTCAAGCAGGCCGCGGAGATCATGCGCAAGGGCGGCCTGGTTGCCTTTCCCACCGATTCGGCCTACGCCCTCGGCGGGCTCACTGGCGACAACGCGCTGCTGGCGCGCATCCGGCGCATCCGCGGCGTCGATGAACGCCATCATTTCACGCTGATCTGCCGCGATCTCTCCGACATCGCCACCTACGCTCGGGTCGACAACAGCCAGTACCGGCTGCTCAAGGCGACCACGCCGGGGCCTTACACCTTCATCCTCGAGGGCACCAAGGAGCTGCCGCGCCGGGTGCTCCATCCCAAGCGCAAGACCATCGGCCTGCGGGTGCCCGATCATCCGGTGGTCGCCGCGCTGCTGGCCGAGCTCGGCGAGCCGATGCTCAGCTCGACCCTGCTGCTGCCCGACGAGGAGACGCCGCTCACCGACGCCGAGGAGATCCGCGAGCGTCTCGAAAAAGAGGTCGACCTGATCATCGAGGCCGGCCCTTGCCGCGGCGAGGCAACCACCGTCATCGATCTCACCAGCGGCACGCCAGAGCTCATCCGCGAAGGGCGGGGCAGCCTCACCCCCTTCGGGCTTTGAGTGCAGCCCGAGGCGGGGCTGTGTGCCGGCTCTGCTAGAATCGCAGCCCCCTCCGGACCGACTCCATGCAAGATTTCATCTCGACGCTGACCATCTGGGCGCTGCCCGTCCTGTTCGCCATCACGCTGCACGAGGCGGCGCACGGCTATGCGGCCCGCCATTTTGGCGATCGGACCGCCGAGCTCGCGGGGCGCATCAGCCTCAACCCGCTGCGTCACATCGACCCGATGGGCACCGTCGTCGTGCCGGCCCTGATCCTCGTCACCAGCAGCCTGGCGGCAGGCTCGGCAATGCTCTTCGGCTGGGCCAAGCCGGTGCCCGTGAACTTCGGGCGTCTGCGCAACCCCAAGGCCGACATGCTGTGGGTCGCCGCGGCAGGGCCGCTCGCCAACCTGTTCATGGCCATCGGCTGGGCGCTGCTGTTCCGGCTGGCAATGATGATTTCCGAGAGCGACTACGCGATCCCGCTGGCCCGGATGGCCGACGCCGGCATGCAGATCAACGCGGTGCTGATGATCCTCAACCTGCTGCCGCTGCCGCCCCTCGACGGCGGGCGTATCGCGGTGAGTCTGCTGCCCGCCGGGCCGGCCTACAAGTTTGCCCAGCTCGAGCCCTACGGTTTTCCCATTCTGCTGCTCCTGCTGTTCACGGGTATCCTTGGCGACATCCTTGGCCCGCTGGTGGCCATTTTCCGTTTTGTTCTCGCAATCGTTTTTGGACTTTGACAATCGACCATGTTCGCTGAACGCGTCCTCTCCGGCATGCGCCCCACCGGGCGGCTCCACCTCGGCCACTACCACGGCGTCCTGAAAAACTGGGTCAAGCTGCAGGCCGAGTACCCCTGCCTGTTCTTCGCGGCCGACTGGCATGCGCTGACCACCGACTACGACAACCCGAAGGGCATCGAAGGCAGTGTCTGGGAGATGATCGTCGACTGGCTGGCCGCCGGCGTCGACCCGGCCCAGGCCACAATCTTCATCCAGTCGCGGGTGCCCGAGCATGCCGAGCTGCACCTGCTGATGTCGATGATGACGCCCCAGGGCTGGCTCGAACGCGTCCCCACTTATAAGGACCAGCAGGAGAAGCTGTCCCACAAGGACCTGTCCACCTACGGTTTCCTGGGCTACCCGCTGCTGATGAGCGCCGACATCCTGATCTACCGGGCCGACAAGGTGCCGGTGGGCGAGGATCAGCTCCCCCACGTCGAGTTCACCCGCGAGCTCGCCCGGCGCTTCAACCACATGTACGGCCGCGAGCCCGGCTTCGAGGAGAAGGCCAAGGAGGCCATCAAGAAGCTCGGCTCCAAGCGCGCCAAGCTCTACGACGAGTTCCGCACCCGCTTCCAGCAGAACGGCGACGAAGAAGGCCTGGCCCTCGGCAAGGCGCTCCTCGAGGAAGCCCAGAACCTCTCGATGGGCGACCGCGAGCGGCTCTACGGCTACCTCGAAGGCAGCGGCAAGATGATCCTCGTCGAGCCCGGCGCGCTCCTCACCGAAGCCTCGCGCATGCCCGGCCTCGATGGCCAGAAGATGTCCAAGTCGTACGGCAACACGATCTTCCTGCGCGAAGAGGCCGAGTCGCTCAACAAGAAGATCCGCACCATGCAGACCGACCCGGCGCGGGTCCGACGCACCGATCCGGGCGATCCCGAGAAGTGCCCGGTGTGGCAGTTCCACGTGATCTATTCCGACGACAGCACGCGCAACTGGGTGACCCAGGGCTGCAAGAGCGCCGGCATCGGCTGCATCGAATGCAAGCAGCCGGTCATCGACGCCGTGCTCAAGGAGCAGGACGCGATGCGTGAGCGCGCCCAGCCGTACCTAGACGATCCGACCCTGGTCAAGAGCATCGTCGCCGACGGTTGCGACAAGGCCCGCAAGCTGGCCCAGGAAACCATGCGCGAAGTCCGCGACGCGATGGGGCTGAGCTACAGCTGATGGGCGAGGCTCTGCTCCGGCGTGCCTTCGGCCCTTGGAGTGCCGCCGATCGCGTGCTAGTCTCCGCCGCTGGAGTGAAAGCGTGAGCGCCGTCGCCGACATGGCGGCGCCCGGCGGCCTGCCCGAGTCCGTGGTGGGTCGCATGTATGGCGAGCCGATCTTCGACCTGCCGAAGGATCTCTACATCCCGCCCGACGCGCTGGAGGTGATCCTCGAGGCCTTCGAAGGGCCGCTGGACCTGCTGCTCTACCTGATCCGCAAGGCCAACATCAACGTCCTCGACATTCCGATGGTGCCGCTGACGGCCCAGTATCTCGAGTACGTCGAAGCCATGCGCCACCACAACCTCGAGCTGGCGGCAGATTACCTGCTGATGGCGGCGACGCTGCTCGAGATCAAGTCGCGCATGCTCCTGCCCCGCCCGCCGAAGGCCGACGAGGCCGAGGAGCTCGACCCCCGGGCCGAGCTGGTCCGTCGCCTGCTCGAATACGAGCAGATCAAGCGGGCCGCCGCGCGGCTCGATCAGCTGCCGCGGGTCGAGCGGGATTTTGAATGGGTGGGGGTCTTCGTCGCCGAGAAGGTGGTTGAGCGTCAGCCCTCCGTCACGCTGCACGACCTGCAGCTGGCCTGGCTGAAGATCGCCCGGCAGAGCCGCCTGAAGCGCAATCACACCATCCAGCGCGAGGAGCTGTCGGTGCGCGAGCACATGACCATCATCCTGCGCAAGCTGAGTGACGACGCCTTCGTGGTCTTCGAGACCCTGTTCGATCACACCCTTGGCCCGGCGGGCCTGGTGGTGAGCTTTCTCGCCACCCTGGAGCTCGTCAAGGAGCGCCTGGTGGTCGTAACC